>CAMOEO010000145.1 GCA_946612175.1 uncultured Verrucomicrobiota bacterium | reverse complement strand
CAATCGGGCTCCTCGAAGTCGCCGTCCTCTGCTGGCCCGTCACGCTCGGCCTTCTTGCGATCTCCGGACTCGGGCTCGGCCTCGGCCATCTGCTCTCCCGCGCCGAAGCCCGCGGTCGGGGGGCGCGCCCTCGCCACGGACGCGCGCCGCCGCCGTGCGCTACGGCGTCGGCGCGCGATCTCCGTATTCCCGCCGCCCTTGCCCGAAGCGCTCCTCGCCGCATGGGAGCGCTCCCGCGACTCGCTCTCCGAGCGCATCCTGCTCGGCTCGCTCGTGGCCGACCTCGAGCCCGCGGTCGACGCCTCGTACCAGCGCGACGCCGACGGCACCATCGTCGGGCGCGCGCCCGGCATCCGCGGCTGGCTCGCGGAGAACGCGCCCGAACTCCTGCCGCACTACAAGGCGCTGATGGCGTACAAGCGCCTCGCGGAGCGCTTCCGCCTCGCGTGCGGGCTCGACGAGCCCGGCACGGCGGAGGAACTGCTCGCGATCCGCGCGCCGGGTCGCCCCGCTCCCGCCCGTTCCCGCCGGGCCGCGCTCGCGAAGCCTCGGCGGGAGGCCGCGGCACTTCTCGCCGCCCTGCCCCGCCCGACGCTTCGCGCGCTCGACGACGAACTGCACCGACGGCTCGGACTCGTCCGCCGGCATCGCGGCCCACGCCGCCGCCTCGACGCCCGAACAAGGGCGTGACCGCGTTGCGGCGCGGGGCGGGGTGTGGTAGACTGGGGGGCATGGTGGAGGACGTCTACGAGCCTTTGGACCTGTGGCGGCGCGAACTGCGCGACGCACACCGGAAGAACGTCGCGGAGCGCTTCGAGGCGCTCGTGGCGGAGTCCGGCGTCGACGAGGGGGAGAACCGCCGCCTCGTCGCGGACGTCTGCACGCTCGAGCGGAGCCTCGCGCGCGAAAAATCCCGCCTCTCCTCGCGCACCCTCCTGCGCAACCTCGTGCTGGCGCTCGCGATCCTCGCGGCCCTCGCGCTCGCCGCGCTCGCGGCGCTCTGCTTCCGCGACGGGGCGGCGCCGGACGCCCCCCGCGCCTGGGCGATGGTCGGCTGCGGCCTCGCGGCGGCCGCCCTCTTCGGCCTCCACGGCAAGGTGCTCGTCCCTGCCGTCCGCGCGCTCCGGGAGTCCGTCGCGGCGCTCGCCCAGGGCCTCGCCGCCGCGAAGGAGAAGGCCTGGGCGCAGATGGCGCCGCTCAACCGCCTCTTCGACTGGGGGCTCCCCGCGGAGCTCGCGCACAAGACCCTTCCCCGCATCGAGTTCGACCCCTTCTTCACGGCCGGGCGCCTGCGCGACCTGCGCGAGACGTTCGGGCTCGACGACGAGCTGCTCGGCGACCGCTCCGTCCTCGGCACCGCCAGCGGCGAGATCTCCGGGAGCCCGTTCGTCCTGGCGGACACGCTCGCGCAACGCTGGACGACGAAGACCTACCACGGGTCGCTCCGCATCTCCTGGACCGAGATGGAGCGCGGCTCCGACGGAAAGCTGCGCTCCGTTTCGAAGTCCGAGACGCTGCACGCCTCGATCGACCGGCCGTTCCCGGTCTTCGAGAACGAGCGCTTCCTGCTCTTCGGAAACCCCGCCGCCCCGGACCTCCGCTTCTCCCGCCTCCCGTCGCCGCTCTCCGGCCGCGAGGACTCGCGCTCGCTGCGCCGCGCCGTGGAGTCGGAGGTGGCGCGCCTCGAGAAGCGCGCACGCAAACTCGACCCCGCGCACCCCTTCACGCTGATGGCCAACCGCGAGTTCGAGGCGCTCTTCCACGCCGTCGACCGCGACCATCCCGTCCAGTTCCGCCTCCTCTACACCCCGCTGGCGCAGGAGCAGACCGTGCGCCTGCTCCGCGACCGCGAGCTCGGCTGGGGCGACGACTTCGCGTTCCGCAAGGACCGCCGCCTCAACCGCATCGACCCCGCGCACCTGCGCGAGGCGGACCTCGACACGCGCCCCGAGCGGTTCCGCTCCTTCGAGCTGGCGGAGTCGCGGCGCGTCTTCAACACGTTCTGCAACGAATGGTTCCGGCACCTCTACTTCTCGCTCGCGCCGCTGCTCTGCATCCCGCTCTACCAGCAGACGCGGACGCACGAGGAGATCCACCGCAAGGCCTCCGACCGCGCCCCTTCCGCCCCGGAGCACGAGGCCATCGCCAACTATCACGGCGAGGAGGCCTTCCGCCACCCCGACTGCGCCACGCGCTCCCTGCTCAAGGCCTCGCTGCGCCACCAGGGGGGCGGCGAGCAGGTCGTCGAGATCACGGCGCACGGCTTCCGCGAGGAGCCCCGGACCGACTACGTCTCCGTCCGCGGCGGCGACGGCTTCCTGCACGACGTTCCGGTCGAGTGGAAGGAGTACGAGCCCGTCGAGCGCACGTCGCCGCTCCGCGTCCTCGACGCCGGCGGGCGCTCCCTCCCGCGCCACCTCGACGAGTCCGCCGTCCCCGGCGCCTGGCGCGACGCCCTCGCCCGCTGGAACCCCGCCGGCGCGGCGGTCCTCTTCCACCGCGCCACCGTCTCCCGCCGCGGCTAGCCCCCCCGCGGAAATCCCGCTTGCGGACGGTTTTCGCCTATGCTATCCTTTTTCCCATGTCCGAATCCACCCCCGCCAAAACGAAAGCCCCCGCCCGGAAGCGCCGCCCGCTGCTCGTCCGCCTCCTCGTCGGGATCGTCGTCGTCCTTGCCGTCCTCGTCCTCGTGCTCCAGTTCGCGCTCGGCCCGATCATCAAGGAAGCCGCCGAGCGCGGCGGCCCGATGATGCTGGGGACTCGCGTCGACGTCACCAACGCCTACACGCGCATCCTTTCCGGCGTCGTGCGGCTCGAAGGCGTCGTCGTCGGGCCGCCCGAGGGCTTCGACGCGAACGTCTTCGAGATGCAGAACTTCCGGTTCGACCTCGACCCGGCGTCGCTCCTCGGCGGCCCGGACGATCCGATCGTCATCCGCGACATCACCATCGAGGGTCCGTTCGTCACCTACGAGCTCAAGGGCCTCAAGGACAATCTCCACAAGCTGCTCTCCAATCTCGGCGCGGACGACGGGGAGAAGCCCGAGAAGGAGAAGGCCGAGGACAAGGAGAAGAAGGAGGGCGGCCGCAAGGTCGTCATCGAGCACTTCCTCTTCAAGGACGCCAAGGTCCGCGTCGCGGTCGCCAACGGCAAGGGCCTCCCGATTCCGCTGCCCGACATCGAGCTGCGCGACATCGGCAAGGCCTCGGGCGGCGCGACGGCGCTCGACGCCGTCGGCCAGATCCTGCGCCAGATCACGGTCGGCACCGTGAAGGCCGCGGCCGGCGCCGTCGTCGACCTCGGCGGAGCGACGGTCGATGCCGTCACCGATGTCGCAGGCGCGGCCGCGGACGTCGTCACCGGCGCCGCGGGCGCCGTCACGGACGCCATCGGCTCCCTCTTCGGTTCCTCCGACAAGGACGAGAAGAAGGACGGGGAATAGCACCGCCCGACTACTTCTGGGACGGGCCGCGGCTTCCCTGCGGGGCGGGAGGAGGATCGGGACGGAGCGGGGGCGGCGCCTCGAGCGCCGCGACGACGCCGAGGGCGGACGCGACGGCGCGGCCTTCCCCGGCGCGGACCACCGTCCGCACCGGCGCCTCGACGACGGCGACGGACTCCGTCTCCGCGCCCAGCCGCAGCGCCGTCGCGGCGCTGCGGGCGGCGGGCCGCGCCGCCGCCGCGCCCTCGGCGCGTCGCGCGGTGGCGGCGTCCAGCCGGAGCGCGCCGCGTAGCGCGGCGAGCGCAGGGACGAAGACGGCGGACGACACGGCGAGCGCGACGAGGCATTCGACGAGCATGTCGCCGCGCCGCCCGCTCCTCCGCGCCGCCCGCTCCTCCGCGCCGCCGCCCATCGCTAGTCGAACCGGGCGAAGCGCCAGTCCGCGGGCTCGTCGCCCTCGTAGCGCATGTAGGCGTGGAACGGGCGCGGGTCGCCGTCGAACACGAGCGGGAGGAAGAGCCGGTCGCCCTTCCACATCGGAAGGTCGCCGAGGCGATCGACCGGCTCCCACGAGAGCGTCCCCTCCTCGTTGTCCGCGAACGGCTCGCCGCGGAACGCGTCAACGAGGAAGACGAAGCCGAGCCACTCGTCCTTGTTCGGCCCGAAGTCGGACCAGCAGATCGTCCCGCGCAGCCGCATCGAGACGACCTCCAGCCCCGTCTCCTCGCGGATCTCGCGGACCATGCACGCGGCGACGTCCTCGCCGCGCTCCAGATGCCCGCCGACGCCGTTGTACTTGCCGAGGTTCTCGTCCGTCTCGCGATAGGTACGGTGGACGAGGAGCACGCGCCGGCGATCCGGCGAAAGGATGTAGCCGAGCGTCCCGACGATCGGCCGATGCCGTTCGCGGCCGCCGCTCACCGCACCGCCTCCGCGACGAGCAGGATGAACAGGAAGAGCAGGAGCGCGAGGCCGACGGCGTCGGCCTCGCGCTCCGTGAAGGGCGTGGGAAGAAGGGGGAGCAGGGCGCGCATCGCTCGGCGCATCGCTCGGCGGGGGCGCTAGGCCTTCGCGGGCTCGGCGGCCTTCTCCGGAACGGGCGGCGGCGGGACGGCCAGGGCGAGCGCCTCCTTGGCGGAGGCGAACGCCGCCTCCTGCTCGCGCAGCGTCCGCGCGAGGGCGAGGCGGAGCGACGAGACCGCCTCCTCCGCGGCGGTGCGGGCGCGCTTGGTCTCCTCGCGGAACGCGGCGAAGGCGGCGACCTCGGCCTCCAGCTCGGCGATGCGCCGCTGGGCCCGGGAGAGCGTCTGCCGCGTGTTGAGCAGCTGGGCGGAGAGCTCCTCGGGCGTGGCGTCGAAGTCCTCGATCGCCATGCCCTCGGGAATCGGCACCGTCACCGGCTCGCCACACTGGGTGCACCGGATGACGAGGCCCGCGCCGCGCTGGTCGATGGAGAGCGACTTGGCGCAGTGCGGGCATTCGAAGACGATGTCCGTGGAGGGGATCTCCTCCGGATCCAGCTCGCGGCTGGAGACGGGACCGGCGTGACGGGCCTGTTCGCTCACCGGCGTTTCGGGAAGGTCGCTCATGGGGGCGCTCCTTGTTTTCTCTCGGGGACGACGGAATCGGATGGGCCGGGCCGGCGCACGGGGTCGGTTCGGCGCGCCCGCCCGGCCGCGGCGCGGGGGCGGGCGCCGGAGGGACTACGCCTCGGCGGCGGCGGGAACCTTGCGGACGGGGGCCTTCGTCACGCGGCCGGCCTTGATGCAGGCGGCGCAGGCGTAGATCGTGCGGGGCGTGCCGTCGACGAGCGCGTGGACGCGCTTGAGGTTGGGGAGGAAGCGGCGACGCGTGACGGCCGTGGTGTGCAGGCCGATGCCGCCCTTGTACTTGGCAAGGCCGTGGCGGACGATGTGGTTGCCGGTTTGCGGCGCCTTGCCGCAGATTGCGCAGATTCGGGACATGGTGATTCTCCTTGAGGAGCGAAGGACTCTACAAAAACCGGGCATGAAAAGCAAGCGGAAAATGCCTTTCCGCCCCGTCGGCCCCCTATCCTACCACAATTCCCCCTCCCGGGGCAACCCCCCGCGAAATTGCGGAAATTGCGGAGGAACGCTTGCGAGAACCCGCCGGGTCGGGTATACTCCCGGCCCATGAAGAACGCGCCCGCCTTCCCCCTCTCCGCGCTGTGCGCGGCCCTGCTCTGCGCCTCCTGCGGCAACGACCGCGGTGCCCCCGCGGCCGAATCCGCCGAGGTCGTCGAAGCGCCCGCCGCCACCGCCGAAACCGCCCCCGCCGCCGCCGACAACGCCTCCCCGCCCGCTCTCGCCGACGCGATCGCCGACGCCGAGACGGACTTCGCCTCGGTCGGCGCGCTGGAGGCCTCCGACCCCGCCACGTGGGGCCCGGCGGCCATCGGGTTCGGCGACGAAGCCGCGCCGGCGCCGGACCCCGCCACGGCCGAGGCGGAGAGGACCGCCGCCGTCGAGAAGGCCCTCGCCACGCTTGCGCCGGCCTCCTCCGGGGAATCCGCCGCGGGGCCGCCCGTCGAGGCGCTCCCCACCGACAAGGCCGGGCTGCTTCCCCCGCCCAATCCGCCGCCCGAGACGCTGGAGGAGGAGGAGAAGGCCGCCCTCGACCGCCTCGTCGCCGCCGCGAACGAGGCCTTCGACGCCGATCGCGAGCGCTTCTCCGACACCAACCGCTGGTTCGTCTCCCGCGCCGTCGTCGCCGACCGCGAGGCGCGCACCGTCCGCGTGGACGCCTTCACGACGGGCCTGCCCCCGGGCAGCATCCTCGAGTTCTTCCTCATCACGCTCAATTCCGGCCACGACTACGAGGGGGTCTTCCGCACCGTCGCCTTCGCGTCCGACATCGCCCGCGCGGTCGAGTTCCTCGGCCTTCCGCCCGGCCGCCGCGCCGACCCCGCGAAGCTCCGCTTCTGGCCCATCGGCGAGCGCGTCCTCGCGACCGCGAGCATCGACGGCGCCGAGCCCGTCCCGTTCGAGGCCTTCGCCGCGGACGCCGCCACGGGCGGCCCCGTCCCCGCGGAGGGCTTCGTCTACATCGGCGGCGCCCGCCTTCCCGACGGCACGCTCGACGTCGACTCCCGCGGCCCCGGCTCGATCGTGCCGTCCTACAACGAGCCCGTCACCGTGTTCGACGTCCCGCGCCGCGCCCCGCAGGCCGAGGTCTACCAGTCCGTCGTCTCCTCGAAGCTCTGCCCCACCAACGCGTTCGTCCCGGTCCGCATCGTCCTCTCCCCCGAGCCCCGCCCCGAGGGAAGCCCGCGCCGCGTCCGCGACCTCGCGCTCCGTCTTTCCGGGGAGGGCCTCGCCCTCGACGGCGCCGCCCCGCTCCCGCCCGCCGAGGCGATCGCCGCGCTGCGCGGGCTGCGCGAGAAGGAGGCGGCGGACCCCGTCCTCGCCTTCTCCTGGGACGACGCCGTCCCCTGCGGCCGCCTCCGCATCGCCGCGCGGCTCCTCCGCGCCGTGGACGACGAGAAGGTCGGCCTCCGCGTCGACGCCCCGCCCGAGGGCTTCCCCTACTACCAGGCCTTCCTCCCGCAGGAGCAATGGCGCGACCGCGAGCGGCGCTTCGCCCAGCCCTGCGAGCTGCGCCTCGTCCGCGGCGAGGACGGCGCCGCCGCCGCGACGCTCGTCGCGATCGAGGAAATCTGGAAGGACGACGCCCTCAAGCCCGAGCTCAAGGTCGAGGAGTTCCCCGTCGCGGACGCCGCCGCCTTCCGCGCGAAGCTCTCCGAGAAGGCCCCTCCCTCCCTCGACGCCCTCCTCGTCTTCGTCCCCGGCGATCTCCCCTACGGCGAGCTCCGTCCCTTCCTCGACGCCGCCCGCCCCACCCATCCCGTCGTCCAGATCTTCGTGGACTAGCCCTTTCCCCACCCCGCCCACGCCCCCCTTTCAACCCTTTCAACCCTTCAACCCTTTCAACCTTTCAACCCTTTCAACCTTTCAACCTTTCAACCCCTTCAACCCCTTCCAACCATGCCCTACCAGCACATCACCGTTCCCGCCGGCGACAAGA
>CAMOEO010000144.1 GCA_946612175.1 uncultured Verrucomicrobiota bacterium | reverse complement strand
GCACCTGCTCGCGACGGGCGACGTCGCCGGCGGCGGTCCGCCGATGCACGACGAGCAGGCGCTGTAGCGCGGCGCGGGCGGCGCGCCGCGCGCCTACGGCAGGGGGCGGGGCGCGGCGCCGAAGCGGCGGACGAAGTTGTCGCGGTAGACCGCGCGCAGGACGTCGTCGGGGAGGTGGAGCGGACGCAGGACGCCGAGGTCGGCGTCATGGAAGCGGAACGGCTCCGCGCGCTCGAGGAAGGCGCGGGGGAGGTTCACGAGGAAGCCGAAGTTCCACGTGTAGGTCGAAAGGTCGGCGGAGCTGTGCCAGTCGTCGCTGTCGCTGCCGAAGAGGAAGCGGTCGCGGTGGCGGAGGAAGAGACCCCGCCACGTCTCCGGGGCGCGCGACATGCCGGCGAACATCTCGCCGCCGGGCGTGAGGTCGAAGCATAGGTGCGGATACGCCTCCAGCAGGCGCGCGGCCTCGTCGGGGCGGTCGCCGAGGAAGAAGAGGTGGGCGAGGGTGAGGCGCAGGCGCGGATGGGCGCGGAGGACGCCCTCGACCTCGTCGCGGATCTGCGCGAGGCTCGGGTAGGAGGCGTCGTAGGCCCACGTCTCGCCGGCGGCGGCGCGGGCGGGGTCCCAGAACGCGGCGGGGTCCCCGGCGTGGAGCGTGAGCGGGAGGCCGGTCTCCTCGAGGAAGGAGAAGAAGGGGGCGAAGACGGGGCCGTCGATCGGGAGGGCGAGGCGCTTGCGGAGGCCGGGCTTGCCGAGGAGGAGCTTGAAGCCGTCGTAGCCCTCGGCGGCGCGGGCGCGGGCCTGGGAGAGGAGGTCGGCGGGGTCGTCCGCGCCGCCGTAGCGCAGGACGAGGCCGGCGCAGGCGTAGACGGGGCGGCCGGGGCGCTCGGCGGCGAGCGCGCGCTTGACGGCGAGGCAGCGGGCGTTGTTGGCCTCGTCGACGCGCTCGCGGTGGCTGCTCGAGGGCAGGCCGAGGAGCGCGACGCGCTCCATGGCGAAGTGGTCCATGAGGCCGCGGACCATCTGCGCGTCCCAGGCGTGGTCGTGCGCGCCCGAGAGGTGGACGTGGGCGTCGCAGAGGGGAAGGTCGGCGCGGTAGCCGTTGAAGGCGGGGTTGGAGACGCCGGGGGGCGGCGTCTCGTTGGGGTTGAGGGGGACGTCCATGGCGGGGTGCGGGGGCGGGTCAGAGCCGGCGCGCGAGCGGGGTCCAGAGCAGGACGCCGAAGACGAAGATCGCGAGCGGCAGGAGGACGACGAGGGCCGTGCCGAGCCGGAGCCAGCCGCGGGAGGGGTCGACGCCGGGGGCGAACGCGGCGTCGACGCCCTGCGGCGCGAGGGGGCGCGGGCCGCCCGAGAGCCAGTTCACGGCGGAGAGGAAGAGGGAGGCGTTGCCGGCGAGGCCGCCGTCGAGCAGCCCGTTGGCGACGAAGCGGGCGTCGCCGAAGACGACGAGCCGCGTCTGGCGGCGGCGGCCGTTCGCATCGGCGCCGCCGAGCTCGGCGGCGACGGCGACGGAGCGCAGCCCGGAGTCCCCGGGGGCGCCGGGGACGAGGACGAGCGGCGTCACGACGGGCTTGTCGGCGCGGTCGGCGGCGGGGGGGGAGGCCTCCGCGGGGGCGACGCCGAAGGGGGCGGAGAAGACGGCGAGCGTTCCCTCGAGCGGGTCGGTGACGGGATGGCCGGAGACGTACTCCGAGGCGGCGACCTTCTCGCGCGAAGAGGCGCCCGCGGGGACGGGCGGGGGCGAGAGGCGGACGCCCCAGGCCTCGAGCAGGGGGCCGAGGCCACGGCCGTTCGCGTCGTCGACCATCGCGAGCATGCGCCCGCCGCGGGAGAGGGAGGAGGCGAGCGCCTCGATCTCGCGCGGGGGGATGACGGTGCGGGGGTCGGCGACGACGAGCACGCCGGGCGGCACGTCGCGCGTCTCGGAGAGGCGGAGCGTCCGGACCTCGTAGCCGTTGCGCCGGAGGGCGTGGGCGATCGTCGAGGCGCCGTTGACGGGGTGGACGGAGTCGGGGTCGTACTCGCCGTGGCCCGAGAGGAAGTAGACGGTGGAGCGGACGGGATGGGCGAGCTGCAGCAGCGCGGAGGCGATGGCGCGATCGCCGTCGAAGCGCCTCGCTCCGGCGTCCTCCGCGGACGCGCCGGGGGCGGCTGGGGCCGCGAGCTCGAACTCGTCCATCGCACGGTAGCTCCCGCCGTGGACGACGACGACGGAGTTTTCGGGGACGGGGTAGCGGCGCAGGAGCTCGACGGTCTCGGGAAGGTCGCGGTTGGAGTCGATCGACCGAACGCGGATGTCGAGGCTGGGGATGGTGCGCGCGGCCTCCTCGTACTCCCGCAGAAGGTCGCGCACGGCGGTGCGGTACGGGTGGTCGTGCTCGAAGAGGGCGTCGATCTCGAAGGTTCCCGTCGTGCCCTGGAGGAGGCGGAGGGTTTCCGGCGAGAGCGCGGCGGCGCCGCGGTACGTCCAGTGCGCGTAGAGGCGCGCGGAGAGGGCGTTGGCGGCGAGCAGCACGCCGGCGGCCAGCAGCGCGGCGATTCCCGCCCGTGCGCCGGCGCCAAGGCGGCGGAAGCGGATTTCGCGGGGGGCGGAGGGACGGGCGGCGGACATGGTCGGGAGGGAATCGGGGGGGGAAGAAGAAAGCCCGGCGCACCGTCCGCGAAGGGCGGGGCCGGGCGGGACCGGGCGCGGAAGCGCGGGGCCTTGGGCTACCAGGCGGTGCCGGGACGCGGCGGCCGGTTGCGCGGGGGACGATCCTCGCGCGGGCGGGACTCGTTCACGCGGAGGGGGCGGCCGTCGACGACGCTGCCGTTGATGGCGGCGATGGCGGCGTTGGCCTCCTCGGCGTTGGGCATCTCGACGAAGCCGAAGCCCTTGGAGCGGCCGGTCACGCGATCCTTGACCACGCGCGCCGCATCCACGGCCCCATGGCGGCCGAAGAGCTCGCGGAGCTCCTCGTCCGTTGTCGCGTAGGCGAGATTGCCGACGTAGATATCCATGTAGGTATGTCCTGTTATGTATTTTTTGATGGCCCGAAGGCCGGTTTGCGCTTCCTCGCGGAAGAACGGGGCATAGGATAGAGGATTTTCCGCTCCTGCGCAAGAAAAAACGCGAGCGGGGGGCGGGCGCTTGTTTTGCGGGGGCGGGTTGTGGCATAATCGGCCCCATGAAACCCCGCGCCTCCGCCTCCGCTGCGACCTCCGCCCCCGCCCCCGTCCCCGCGGGCGGCCCGGTTCTCTACGACTCCACCCTCCGGGACGGGGCCCAGGCGCTCGGCATCACCTTCTCCCCCGCCGGCAAGCTCCGCCTCGCGCATCTGCTCGACGACTTCGGCATCCCCTATCTCGAGGGGGGCTTCGCCGGCTCCAACGAGCGCGACATGCAGTTCTTCCGCGACGTCGCGAAGGAGCGCCTCCAGCGGATCCGGATCGCCGCGTTCGGCGCCACGCGCCGCCCCGGGACGCGCGCGGAGGACGACGAGTTCCTCCGGGCCCTCCTGCGCGCGGAGACGCCCGTCGCGACGATCTTCGGCAAGTGCTGGAAGTTCCACGTCCGCGAGGTCCTCCGCACGACCCTCGAGGAGAACCTCGACATGGTCTCCGAGACGGTGGCGTTCCTGCGCGCGCACGACCGCGAGGTCGTCTTCGACGCGGAGCACTTCTTCGACGGCTACAAGGACGACCCGCAGTACGCGCTCTCGGTCCTGCGCCGCGCGCTCGAGGCCGGCGCGTCGGCGCTCGCGCTCTGCGACACCAACGGCGGCTCGCTCCCGCACGAGATCTTCGCGGCCGTCTCGAAGGTCCGCGGGGCGCTCGGCCCGGACGTCCTCCTCGGCATCCACGCGCACAACGACTCGGGCCTGGCGACGGCGAACTCCATCGAGGCGTTCCGCGCCGGCGCGCGCATGGTGCAGGGCTGCATGAACGGCTACGGCGAGCGCGCGGGCAACGCGAACCTCGTCACGCTCCTGCCGGCGCTGCAGCTCAAGCTCGGCGCGGCGGCGGTCCCGCCGGAGAAGCTCGCCACGCTGCGCTCCCTCTCGCTCGCGGTGGACGACCTGGCGAACCAGCGCCCCGACCCGCGCGCGCCCTACGTCGGGGAGGCGGCGTTCAGCCACAAGGCCGGGACGCACGTCTCGGGCGTGCGGCGCAACCCCGCCACGTTCGAGCACGTCCCGCCCGAGGCCGTCGGCAACGAGCGGCACGTCGTGCTCTCGGAGCTCTCCGGGGCGTCCAACGTGCTCTACCGCCTCAAGCAGGCGGGCGCGGGGGCGGCGGACCTCTCGCGCGAGGAGGTGAAGCGGATCGTCGCGTCGCTCAAGGCGCGCGAGGCGGAGGGCTACACGTTCGAGTCGGCGGACGCCTCGTTCCGCATCCTCGTGCAGAAGGCGCTCCGCGCGCACCGGCCGTTCTTCGAGCTGGAGGGCTTCCGCGTGATCGTCGAGAAGCGCGGCGGCTCCGAGCCGTGCCTCTCCGAGGCGACGGTGAAGATCCGCGTTGGCGACCACGCCGAGATCACCGCGGGCGAAAGTGTGAACGGCCCCGTCGATGCGCTCGACAAGGCGCTGCGCAAGGCGCTGGCCGCGTTCTATCCGGAGATCGCGAAGATCGTCCTGACGGACTTCCGCGTGCGCATCCTCGACCCGAAGGAGGCGACGGGCGCGACGACGCGCGTGCTGATCGAGAGCACCGACGGCGAGAGGCGCTGGGGGACGGTCGGCGTCTCCCCGAACCTCATCGAGGCGGCGTGGCAGGCGCTTCTGGATTCGGTCGAGTACAAGCTTCTCTGCTCCGGCGCTGCCGCTCCGTGAAGCAGAACCGGTTCTCGGTCCCGTGCGCGAGGCGCACGAGGTTCGAGCGGTGCTTGAGCACGACGAGGGCCGCGAGGACCGAGATCGCCGCGCAGACCGCCGTCCATCCCGGACCGCCGTCCGCGGGCCGGTCGAGGAACCACGGCGCGACGCCGACCACGGCGGCCGCGCAGACCGACCCGACGGAGACGTAGCGCGTCGCGGCGAACACGACGGCCCACACCGCGAGCCCGAGCAGCGCCGAGTGCGGCGCGAGCCCGATGGCGAGGCCGAGCCCCGTCGCCACGCCCTTCCCGCCCCGGAACCCCAGGAACAGCGGGAACGCGTGGCCGAGCATCACCGCCGCGGCGCACGCGACGAGCGCCCCGAGCGGCGGGGCGCCCGCCGCGCCGGCGGCGGCGCGGACGCACTGCGGGACGACCGCCACCGCGGCGACGCCCTTCGCGGCGTCGAGCGCGAAGGTGAACACGCCGAGCCGCGGGCCGAGCGTGCGGAACACGTTGGTCGCGCCGATGTTGCCGCTCCCGACGGTGCGGATGTCCACGCCGCGCGTGAGGCCCATCAGGTAGCCGAACGGAATCGAGCCCGCGAGGTACGCGAGCGCGGCGGAGACGCAGAGCAGGATCGTGTCGTTCATGGACGGGGGCGCCCCGCGCGGCGGCGCGGCCGCGACGGCGGCGGCGGCTCCGCGCGGGGCGGGGGAGGGGGCTAGAGCTCGATCGACTTGGCGATGTAGGCCTCGAGCTCGGCGATGGGCATGCGGATCTGCTCCATCGAGTCGCGGAGGCGGACGGTGACGGTGTCCTTGAGCTCCGGCTTCTCCTCGCCGAGCGTGTCGAAGTCGACGGTCACGCAGAACGGCGTGCCGATCTCGTCCTGGCGGCGGTAGCGGCGGCCGATGGCGCCGGTCTCGTCCCACGCGCACTTCCACTTGCGCTGCAGCGCCTTGTAGAGCCCGCGGGCCTTGGCGCGGAGCGCCTCGTTGTTCTTGACGAGCGGGAGCACCGCGACCTTGACGGGCGCGATGGCGGGCGAGAAGCGAAGGACGGTGCGGACGTCCTCCTTGCCCTTGGCGTCGACGAGCTTCTCCTCGTCGTAGGCGTTGCAGATGAGGGCGAGCGCGAGGCGGTCGGTGCCGGCGGAGGGCTCGATGACGTGCGGGACGTACTTGCCCTGGAAGAGCAGGTCCACGAACGTCTCGGCGTCGAACTGCGTCTTGCCGCGCGCGACCCAGTCCGCGACGACCTTCGCCTTGAACGCGGCCTTCTCCTCGTCGCTCTTCTCCGCGCAGGCGAGGCGCAGGCGGTCGTCCTGCACGGTCATCGACTTGCCGGAGAACTTCTCGTGCTGCGAGAGGTCGAAGTTCCCGCGCGCGGCGATGCCCTCGAGCTCCTGGACGCCGAACGGGAACGCGTACTCGATGTCGACGCAGGCGCGGGCGTAGTGCGCGAGCTCCTCCTTGGTCTGCCAGTAGAGGTGGAGGTCGGACTCTGGGAGGCCCGCGAGGCGGTACCACTCGAGGCGGCGCTCGACCCAGTACTTGTGCCAGACCTCCCAGCCCCAGTCCTCCTGCGGCTCGCCGTTGAGGTCCGGGTTGTCCGCGAGCGTGGCGACGTGGCCGCAGATGAGCTCCACCGCCTCGTCCGGGCGGATGAAGAACTCCAGCTCCATCTGCTCGAACTCGCGCGAACGGAACGTGTAGTTGCGGGGGTTGATCTCGTTGCGGAAGGACTTGCCGGACTGCGCGACGCCGAAGGGGACCTTCTTGCGCGACGTCGGGACGATGTTGAGGAACTGCGCGAAGATCGCCTGCGCCGTCTCGGGGCGCAGGTAGGCGACCGCGGAGTCGTCCTCGACCGGACCGACGTAGGTCTTGAACATGAGGTTGAACGAGCGCGGCTCGGTGAGGTTCTTCGAGCCGCACGCGGTGCACTTGCAGCCCTCGGGGAGCTTCCAGCCCTTGCCCTCCTGGATCAGCTTGAGGCCCTGCTCCTCGCAGAGCTGGTCGGCGCGGTGGCGCTTCTTGCAGTCCTTGCAGTCGACCATCGGGTCGGCGAAGCCGCCGACGTGGCCGGAGGCCTCCCAGATGCGCGGGTTCATGATGATCGTGGCGTCGAGGCCGACGACGTCCTCGCGCCACTGGACGGTGTAGTGCCACCAGGCGTCGCGGATGTTGCGCTTGAGCTCCGAGCCCATGGGGCCGTAGTCCCAGAAGCCGTTGAGGCCGCCGTAGATCTCGGAGGAGGGGAAGATGAAGCCCGCGCGCTTGCAGAGGGCGGAGATCGAGTCGAGGTTCTTTTCCATGTGGGGGAATGCCGGTAGGGGAGGGCCCCTCTCCGGCTGGTTGGGGGTTGGATGAATGGCCGGGATGATACCACACCCGGCCGTTCGCGGCAACGGTTTCCATCGACATGAATCGACCGGTGGAACGGGATGGGGGCGCGCGTGTGCCGAACCCCAGGTCCCCGGGATGCGTTTCAACGGGAGACATCCATGAACCCGCCGTTCGTCGGGACGATGACCGATTTTCCCAAAGCGTTCCTGATTTCCGCCGCCGTCCACGCCTTTTTGGCGGCGGCGTTCGCGGTCTATTTCGATTTCGCTCCCGTTCCGGACCTTCCCCGCCTCGATCTCTCCGCCGTCGAGATTTCCTTCGCCGAGGAGGAGAGCGAGTCCGCTCCCGTCACGCCGCCTCCTCCGGAGACCCCTCCTCCGGAGGAGCCTCCGCCTCCTCCGCCGCCCCAGCCGGAGCCACCGCCCCAGCCGGAGCCACCGCCCCAGCCGGAGCCAC
>CAMOEO010000143.1 GCA_946612175.1 uncultured Verrucomicrobiota bacterium | reverse complement strand
CGGCCTTGGTGCCGTAGGCCCACCAGTCCTCGACGTCGTGCTCCTTCTGGTGGTCCGCGAACGACGCCTCGATCTGCATGATCGTGCCGTTGTCGAAGCGGATCTGGCCGCAGGCGAAGTCCTCGACCGTGTAGGTCTTGTAGTCCCAGCCCGGCCACATCGACATGACGGTCGAGGGCTTGTCGCCGAGGAACGTCCAGGTGCCGGCGGAGGCGTAGATCGGCTTGGGGTTGCCGAGGAACGCCATCGCGCTCTCGATGATGTGCACGCCGATGTCGATGAGCGGACCGCCGCCCTGCTTGTCCTTCTGGCCGAAGACGCCCCAGTTCGGGATGCCGCGGCGGCGGCAGGCCTTCACGCGGACGAGCATGACGTCGCCGAAGAAGCCCTCGGCGCGCATCTTCGCGAGGTTCTCGCTGTTGTGCTGGTAGCGGCGCTGGAAGCCGACGGAGAGCTTGACGTTGTTCTTCTTCGCCGCGGCGACCATGTCCTTGCACTCCTTCACGGTCATCGCCATCGGCTTCTCGGTCATCGCGTGCAGGCCCGCGTTGCAGGCGTCGATCACCGCGGGGGCGTGCACGCCGTTCGGGGTGCAGACGTCCACGGCGTCGATCTTCCCCTTCATCGCCTTGAACATGGCGAGCCAGGGCTTCTGCGTGCCGTCGAGGAAGAGCGCCTCCTTCGGGAGGCCCCACTTCTCCTGCATCAGGTCGAGGCGGTCCTGGACGATGTCGCACCCCGCCACGACCTCGGCGTTGTCGATGTTCTTGTAGGCGGCCATGTGGGATTGGGCGATGCCGCCGCAGCCGATGATCGCGATGCGGAGTTTCTTGCCTTTGTACGCCGCCTTCTTGCCCGCGATCGCGGTGGAGACGCTCATGTTGTTGTCGGCCATGTGGGAGCCTTTGCTGTTTTGGGTTGGTGATGTTCCGGTTTCGCCCTCCGCGCGGCCCGCGGGGCGCGCGCCCCGTCGCCGGATCGCGCGGAAGACGGCGCCATTCTAGCATACCCGGCCGCGCGAGGTCGAGCGCAAAAGGAGGGTTCCCTTCGCCCGTCCTTTCTGCTATCATTCCGCCCCATGGCGGAACGTGGCACCTACACCTACGACTACCCGCGCCCGGCGGTGACGGCGGACGCGGCCGTGTTCGCGTTCTCCGGCGGCGCGGGCGGCGCCCCCGGCGGCGGATGGGAGCTGCTCCTCGTCGAGCGGCGCAACGAGCCCTTCCGCGGGCGCTGGGCGCTGCCGGGCGGCTTCCTCGAGATGGACGAGACGGCCGAGGCCTGCGCGCGGCGCGAGCTGCGGGAGGAGACGGGCGTCCATCTCCCCGGGCGCCCGTTCGCCTTCGTCGGGCTCTTCGACGCCGTCGGCCGCGACCCGCGCGGCCGCGTGCTCTCCGCCGCCTACGCCGTGGCGGCGCCGAAGTCCGAGTGCGCCGTCCGCGCCGGCGACGACGCGGCCGCGGCCCGCTGGTTCCCCCTCGCCGCCCTTCCCCCGCTGGCGTTCGACCACGCCGCCGTCGTCCGCGCGGCGGCGGCCGCGCTGCACCTCCCCCTCCCATGAAACACGAACTCATCGTCGCGCTCGACGTCCCCTCCGCCCGCGAGGCCGCCGCCGCCGTCGCCCGGATCGGCGACGCCGTCTCGTTCTACAAGGTCGGCCTCGAGCTCTTCCTCGCCGACGGTCCCGAGACGCTCCGGATGCTCCGGGGCGAGGGCCGCCGCGTCTTCCTCGACCTCAAGCTCCACGACATCCCGCGCACCGTCGAGCGCGCGGTCGGCTCCTGCCTCCGCTACGCCCCGGACCTGCTGACGATCCACGCGCAGGGCTCCGTCGCGATGGTCCAGGGCGCGGCCCGCGCCGTTCGCGAGGCGGGCGCGGCGACGAAGATCCTCGCCGTGACGCTCCTCACGAGCCTCGACCGGTCGGACCTCGACCTGCTCGGCGTCGCGCGCGGCGTCGAGGAGGAGGTGCTCGCGCTCGGCCGCATGGCCGTCGGAGCGGGCGCGCACGGCCTGGTCTGCTCCCCCCGCGAGGTCGGCGCGCTGCGCGCCGCGCTCGGGCCGGACGCGATCCTCGTCACGCCCGGCGTCCGTCCGGCGGGCGGGGACGTCGGCGACCAGAAGCGCGTGACGACGCCCGGCGACGCGATCCGCGCCGGCTCGACGCACCTCGTCGTCGGCCGCCCGATCCTCGGCGCCCCCGATCCCCGCGCCGCCGCCCTGGCGATCCGCGCGGAGATGGACGCCGCCCTCTGATCCCCCCGCTCCCGCGCGGCCGCCTTGCGACCCTCCGCGGGGGTGTGATAGAATCGTCCGCCGAACCCCAACCCCAACGGCAACCATGCACTACAAGCACTTCGACCTGCGCGCCTGCGCCGAGCGTTCGCTCAACTACCTGACCACGATGGTCGACCCCGCGAACGACAACCTCCCCTACTGGCTCATCCTCCCCAACAAGAAGCCGGCCGAGGCCGCGCACTGCCGCGTCGACGACGCGGAGCTCGTCGCCTCCTGGTACGAGGGGCTCGACGCGACGATGCGCATCCTCGGCGACGGCCGCGGCGCGGACGTGCTCGCCTCCTTCCGCCGCTACGTCCTCTCCGACTGGGGCCCCAAGGGCCTGCGCTACCACCGCAAGTTCCCCTGGACGCACACGATGCACTCCTCGTTCCACGAGATGGGCTACGTCCTCTCCGCCCTCAACCGCATGGTCCGCAACGACCCGGACGACAAGGAGGCCGACGAGCGCGCCGCCGGCCTCGTCCGCGGCATGCGCTCCCTCGTCATCGAGCGCAAGGTCCGCACGTTCTGGTCCGGCGACTCCGAGGAGCCCGCGCCGATCTACGAGTTCCCCAACGACGTCTACCTCCTCGAGGGCGGCTTCGACCTCACGCGCCACACCGGCCGCGGCGAGCAGTGCATCCGCAACGGCGTGATGCTCGAGGCGCTCGTCGACCGCTTCTTCGTCGCGAAGGACGACGTCGCGCTCGATCTCGCGACGGGCCTCGCCAACGGCGTCCTCGGCCCCGCGCGCTACTTCAACTACAAGAAGGAGTTCATGGGCCACGTCCACTCCGCCGTGTGGTTCGCGACCGGCCTCGCCAAGCTCGCCCGCGCCACCGGCAACAAGGACTACCTCGCCGCCGCGAAGGGCGTCTACGACTACGCCCGCTCGCTCTCGTCGTCCTTCGGCTGGGTCCCCGAATACGCCCAGTGGCACCCGATGGAGGAGGAGCACTGCGAGACGTGCTGCATCAAGGACATGATCTGCTGCGCCTGGCAGCTCATCCAGTCCGGCCTCCCGCAGTACTGGAACGACATCAACCTCTTCGCGCGCAACCAGCTCGTTGAGAACCAGATCGACAGCGCGACCTA
This sequence comes from uncultured Verrucomicrobiota bacterium, assembly GCA_946612175.1. Lineage (GTDB taxonomy): Bacteria > Verrucomicrobiota > Kiritimatiellia > RFP12 > UBA3636 > UBA3636. Next base: position 4,355 of record CAMOEO010000143.1, on the reverse strand, counting down.
CGTCGTGTGCGACAACTCCAAGCCCGACACGCCCGACGGCTCGATCACCTACCACGACATCGACAAGCGCATGATCGGCGGCTTCACGGGCGGCTCGATGCCGAACACGATCTCGCTGAGCAAGTTCCGCTCGATCGCCGGCTGCTGCGGCGGCACCGCCCCGCAATCGATGCAGATCGTCTGGGAGAACGCCGTCACGAAGGAGAAGGGCCTTTACGTCGTGAACGTCCCGATGGACCGCGAGACCGCCGCCTGGAAGCTCGCCTCCGGCTACCCCGAGAAGGGCTGCATGGCGCTGACGCTCAAGCGCGGCGGCGTCGCCGCGTTCCGCCGCTACGCGTGGATGGGCAAGGCCATCCACGGGTTCGTGGACGGCAAGGAGGTCGCGCTCGAGGAGAAGAACGGCCTGCTCGTCTTCCCGAAGCTCAAGCCCGGCCAGACCGCCGAGCTGCGCCACGCGATCCGGACCGTCGTGAAGCCCGAGAAGGCCGCCGGCGTGACCTACAAGGTCGCGTGGCGGGGTCCGGACGTCGTGGACATCCTCCCGCACGGCGAGCACCTGCGCCTCTTCCAGCGCGACCTCGAGAAGAAGCCCTATCTGCCGAAGCCCTCGGACGTCACGTCCGTCACCGCCTCCAACTTCGGCCCGACGCAGCAGAAGAAGTAAACCCCCTCTGCATGGGTGGCGGGGTCGAGACCCCGCCGCCCATGCGAGTGGATTCGACTGCGCCCGCCGGCTTGCCGCGGCGGGCGGAGGAATGGTAGAATCCGCGCCATGAAACGCATCGTCCTCCTCCTCGCGCTCGCGGCCGCGGCCGTCGGGTGCGCCACGGTCCCGATCACCGGGCGCCGCCAGCTTTCGCTCGTCTCCGATTCCGAGATCCTCTCGTCGAGCCTCTCGCAGTACAGGAGCTACATGGGCAAGGCCAAGGTCTCCGGAAACAAGGTCCAGTCCGCGCAGGTGGAGCGCGTCGGGCGCCGCATCGCGGACGCCACCGAGCGCTACCTGCGCGAGAACGGCCTTGCCAGGGAGGTCTCGAACTTCGCCTGGGAGTTCAACCTCGTCCAGGACAAGGAGGTCAACGCCTTCTGCATGCCCGGCGGCAAGATCGTCGTCTACACGGGGCTGATGGCGCTCGTGGCGTCGGACGACGAGCTCGCGGTCGTCCTCGGCCACGAGGTCGCGCACGCCGTCGCCAAGCACGCCAACGAGCGGATGAGCCAGCAGCTGCTGGCGGCGGCCGGCGCGCAGGCGGTCGGCTACGCGACGAAGGACCGCAGCGCCGCGGTGCAGTCCGCGGCGGCCGGCGTCTACGGCCTCGGCGCGCAGGTCGGCGCGCTGCTGCCCTTCTCGCGCAAGCACGAGAGCGAGGCCGACTACATGGGCCTGGCGCTGATGACGCTCGCGGGCTACGACCCGGACTGCGCCCCCGCCTTCTGGCGCAAGATGTCCGCCGCCGGCTCCGGCGGGCCCCCGGAGCTGCTCTCCTCCCACCCCTCCGACGCCTCCCGCGTCGCCGCCCTCGAACGGGCCCTTCCCGAGATCAAGGCGAAGTACCGGCCGTAGACGCCGCGCCGCGGGGGCGGGGCGGCGGGGGCGGCGCCCGCGCTACGCCCCGCGTTCGATCGCGGCCGCGAAGGCGCCGTCGCACTCGCGGTCGGGCGGCACCTGGAGCGTCTGCGCCGCGACGCGGAACTCCGGATGGCGGCGGACGAACTCCGCCACGACGCGCTCGTTCTCCTCCTCCTCGATCGAGCAGGTGCTGTAGACGAGGCGCCCGCCGGGGGCGAGGTGGCGCGTCGCGAGGTTCTCGAGGATCGCCAGCTGCGTCTCGGCGAGCGTCGCGAGGCGGGCGGGGTCGAAGCGCCAGCGGGCGTCCGCGCGGCGGCGCTGGACGCCGGTGTTGCTGCACGGCACGTCGGCGAGGATGCGGTCGAAGGGCCCCGCCGCGAGGTCGCGCGGGGAGACGCGCTTGGCGTCGGCGACCGCGACGCGGACGAACCCGTCGAAGCCGAAGCGCTCCAGGTTCTCGCGGAGCGGGTTGAGGCGGTCGCGCCAGCAGTCCGTCGCGACGAGGGCGCCCTCGCCGCGGAGGCGCGCGGCGATCTGGACGGTCTTGCCGCCGGGGGCGGCGCAGGCGTCGAGGACGCGCTGGCCGGGACGGACGTCGAGCAGGCGGACCGCCTCGATCGTGGCGGGGTCCTGGATGGCGAACATCCCCTCGCGGAAGCCGGGGAGGAGGTCGACGCGGGACCCGTGCGGAACGACGACCGCGGCCGAGGGGAGCCCGGGATGGGGCGCGGCGCGCACGCCCGCGGCGGAGATCGCGGCGAGGATCTCCGGCGCCGTCGCGCGGCCGGGAACGGGGACGAGCGTCACGGAGGCGGGGCGGTTGTCCCATTTGCAGATCGCCTCGGCGCGGGCCTCGCCCCAGCGGGCGGTCCAGCGCGCGACCTGCTCGTCGACGTGCGACTCGCGCACGGCGAGGGGCGCGACGGCGAGGGAGGCGCGGATGGCGGGCTCGTGGCGGAGCAGGTTGCGCAGGACGGCGTTGGCGAAGCCGGCGGGGGAGGGGCCGTCGAGCGCCTTGAGCGCCTCGACCGTGGCGTGGACCTCGGCGTGCTGCGCGACGTCGGGCATGAGCAGGATCTGGGCCGCCCCGAGCAGTAGCGCCGCGTAGGCGTGGGGGTGCTCGGGGCGGGTGCGGACGAGGCCGTCCACCGCGAAGGCGAGCGCGCGCGCGTTGCGCACCGTCGTATAGACCAGATCCATCACGAAGCCCCGGCGGAAGGCGGGGACGTCCCCGAGCATGCGGTCGGGGAACTCGCCCGTCTCCTCCCAGCGGGCGAGGATGCGGAGCGCGTCGATGCGCGCCAGCGTCCCGTCGTCGGGACGGGGGCGGAAAGGCCGCCCCGGATCGAAGGTTCTCTGCGTTTCCATGGCCGCGGAGTCTAGCAGAAACCTCCCCTCGGGACAAGGCGTTCCGGCAGCTCCGGAGGGCGCCGGCACGGGCGGACGCCCCGCCCGGGATTTCCATGTTGCCTTTTTGCCCCGTTCGTTCTATAATCGGAACCGATTTCGTCACCCATCCCCTTTCCTCCACTGGAGAAAACCACCCATGCACGGCATCAAACCGACCCTTGCCCTCACCGCGGCCCTCGCCACCCTCTTCGTCGGGTGCGAATGGTCCGGGACCTCCGATTCCGGCTCTTGGAGCAGCAGCTACGACGCCATGAACTTCTCCGGCACCTACCGTGCCGTGACGACGGCGACCTCCTCGACGACGACCACCACCACGGATTCGACGGGCACCGCCAACACCACCGTGACGGAGTCCAAGGGCGGCTCCGACTCCTTCGGTTCGACTTCCGTTTCCCAGCGCGCCTACAACGGAACCCTCTCCCACGCGAACGTGGTTCCGGGATCCGTCGCCGTGAAGATCGGAGACGAGACGGCGTTCCGCGACAACGCGGAGGGGGCGCTGGTCGGGAGCGGCGTCAACGGTTCCGGTACGATCGTGTACGCGAGCGGCACGTGGCAGATCACCTTCCTGACGGCCCCGCCCCTGAACAAGACGATCGAGGTCACCTACAAGTACTACGTCGATGCGACCGGAAACGGGGATTCCGGCTCCTCCAGCTCCTCGACGACGACGACGACCCGTTCCGGATCTTCCGTCTCGGCGATCACCGTGAGCCAGAACGGCCAGAACCTCACGATGACGCTCAACAACGGCATCGTGATGAAGGGCAAGTTCACCAACATCCAGCAGACGGGCAAGGTCAACCAGGACACGAACGCCGGCTACAACACCTACAACGCCCAGTTCGAGGTGCGGACGACCGACAACAAGTTCGTCGGCTCGCTCAACTACGACCTCCAGACCGGCTTCCGCATGCTCAACGGCACCTGGACCTGGGGCAAGAGCACCTACGACGTCCAGGCCGTCGGCCCCGCGTGGGTCAACAGCGCGGACGCCTCGACGCTCTCCTCGGGCGTGATCTCCAAGTAGCGCGCCTTCCGCGGTCTTCCGGGGGCGAAGCGGCCTGTCCGCTTCGCCCCCGGCCCTTTTCCCCGTGTCCCGTTCCGTTCCGCAGACGCTTCTCCGCTCCGGCCGGTGCCCCGCCTGCGGGCGCCCCGGGCGCGAACTCTCCCCGTGCCCCTGGTGCGGGGAGCGCGCGCCCGCCGCGCGCGCCTCCCGCGCGGACGCGGCGCTCCTCGTCGCGGCCTTCGCCCTCCTCGCGGTCGCGGCCTTCGTCCCGGCCCCGGCCGGCGGGGCCGTGGCCGTCGCGCTCTGCGCGGCGGCGGGCGCGGCGCTCGCCTTCCGCCGGGAGCCGCCGGTCTCCGGTGCCGG
>CAMOEO010000142.1 GCA_946612175.1 uncultured Verrucomicrobiota bacterium | reverse complement strand
CCGTCGGGTCGGGGACGCTGGGACCCGCGACGCTGGGACCTGGGATGCTGGGACCTGGGATGCTGGGACCCGCGACGCTGGGACCCGCGTTCGCCGCGCGGCGCGCGGCGACGACGGCCGCGTGCATCTCCGCGACGGAAGGCCGGCGCGCGGGGTCGGGCGAGAGCGCGCGCAGGAGGAGCCGGCCGAGGCCGGGCGCGGCGACGCCCGGGAGGAAGCGCGGTGCCTCGAGGCCGAAGTCGTGGCGTCCGGCGAGGACGCGGTCGCGATAGTCGCCCGGCTCGGCGTCGTCGCCGAGCGCGGCGGCGAACGGATGCCTTCCGGAGAGCAGCTCGCACAGGATGATCGCCGCGGTGAACGCGTCCGACGCGGCGGTCGGCACGTCGCCGCGCAGATGCTCCGGCGAGAAGTAGCCGGGCGTGCCGACGTATCCGACGGAGGCGTCGCCGTGCCACGGTGCGCGCCGGTCCGCGAGGACGGAGAAGTCCATGTCGACGAGCAGGGGGCGGAAGAGCGGCGCGGCACCGTCCCCGATGCGCACCATCTGCACGTTCGCGGGCTTGAGGTCGGCATGGACGATCTTCGCCGCGTGCAGCCGGGCCAGCGCCGCGAGGAACACCGCGGCGACCATCAGGCGCTCGCCGCCGCGCAGCGGGCGGCCGCGCCAGCCGTCGGCCGCGAGGTCGCCGAGGTTGCGGTTGCCCGACACGAACGGGAAGACCTGGAAGAGGTTCGGGTTCCGGGTGGCGCGCCCCTCGTGCTCGAACGTCGCGCTGAAGACGTCCGTCGCCCGCACGGACTGCTGGGCGAGCACGGGGTCCGCGCCGAGCCGGGCGTTGAGCTCGATCTCGTAGCGCAGGTAGTCGTCGTACCAGGGCTTGAGCGTCGTCGGCGAGGTGTAGGCCTTGAGGAAGACCTTCTCGCCGCGCTCGTCGGTCGCGCCGAACGCATTGGCGCACGCCCCCTTGTTGAGGAGCTTCAGCAGCGTGTAGCGATGCAGCGCGCCCTGGACGCGGTCGCCGGGACTTGGAACGATGGGCATGGTCTTGGGCGCCGGACGCGCGGCGGATTCAAACTTCGAGCGCGTCCGCGGCGGCGCTCGCCGACACGGACTTGGCGAGCATCTCGAGGGTCTTGCGGAAGTGCGCGGCGTCGCCGGTGAAGCGCGCCAGCGCGGCGACGGGCGTCTCGCCGGGCTCGACCGCGACGGGGGTGTACTCGCACTTGTCGATCTGCGAGAGGTCGTCGTAGCATTCCATCGCCGGCGCGAAGATCGAGAGGCGGATGCGCGCCTCGGTGACGGCGTTGGCGACGTCGGCGAGTCCCAGCGCCGGGTCGGAGGCGAGGGACGGGTGGTACGAGGCGTCGGTGAACACGACGACGACGCGCGCGGCCTCGGAGCGGTAGCGCCAGGCGTTGGCGTCCTCCGTCTGCGCGCCCTTCGACGCGGCGGGGAGGTTGGCGACCGCGTGCAGCGCGTCGAGGAGCGACTCGGGCTCGTCGCCGCCGCCCTGCGCCACGATGCGCGAGAGCTGTCCGTGCAGCTCGCCCGCGCTCCGGACGAACGGGTTGCGCTCGAGCCACAGGTCCCCGTCGCATCCGGCGTCGCGGTACGCCCAGACGGCGGCGCGCCAGTCCTTGAGCGGCGGCGCGGCGTTGAAGCCGATCGGCGCGGCGAGGGAGTCGAGGAACGCCCCGATGTTGTCCTTCACGGCGTCGATGTTGGACTGCATGGACCCGGTGGCGTCCAGCAGGAAGAGGATGTCGGCGACACCCTTGACCTTGGTTTTGGTTTCGGTTTGCATGGCTGGGATGGTTCTGCGGTTGGAAGGGGGATTCCTCGAAGGGAAGGGGAGGGACGACGGGGCATCGACGAGTATACGGGGCGGGCGGGCGGGTGTCATCCCCCGAAGAGCCGGGCGGCCGTTTCGACGAGGCTTCGCAGGGCGCCCTTGCGGCGGATCGCCCGGCCGGCCGCGCTCCGTGCGCGACGGATCTCGTTCCGGAGGGCGCGTACCTTCGCCTCGGCGACGCTCCGGATGCGCAGGGCGGCGAAATACCCCTTGCGCGCGGTCGCCAGTTCGGCCTCCGCAGCCGCGAGGCGCGCCTCCGCGGACCGTACGTCGATCCGGACGACGTCCGGCGTGGGGGGGCGCGGCCCGGCCGGGGACGGCGCGCGGCTGCGACCGACCGGCGCGTCCGCGCCCTTCCGGCGCGGCAGGAACCGTCCGTCCGGTCCGCGCGCCCGCACGGCACCTCCCGAAGGCGCGGCCTTCCTGCCCCCGCCGGCGGCCTTCCGCGGCTCCGCGGCGGGTGCGGGCCGTCCCCGCGCCGCCTTCGGCGGAAGCGTGCGGCGCGTCGGCAAGGGAATGGCCTCCGCCGCCTCGACCGCCTCGCGGATGGCGCGCAGGGTCGGGTTTCCGCACACGGGGCAGCCGTCCTGCGGCGTCTCGAACTTGGTGCGGCAGAGCGGGCACTCCGCCACGAAATACCGCGTTGCGCTCACGCCTCCGCCCCTTTCGCTTCCTCCGCGACCGGAACAAACATCGCGGACACCGCGAACTCCGCGTGGGAAGGCTCCTCCGCGCCCTCCGCGCGGTCGATCAGCGCCACCGCGGGCCGGACCGGGTCGAGGAATCCGCCGCCGTCGTCGCGAAAGGTCGTCATCGTCCATGCCGTGGCGCCGTCCCGCAATGCCTGCCGGGCGACGCCGGGCGCCGCGTGCTCGTGCCCGTGGACAAAGTGGCGGACGCGAAACGGCCGTGCGTCCTCTCCCTGCGCCGCGCCGGCAAGCGCGGCGAGCCGCGCGAGGAAGTCGGAGACGTCGTCGGCGCCGAGGTCGCAGGTGAGCGAGCCGCGGTTGGGCGTCTTGCGGCGCGCGGACGCGACGCGGCACCAGACGAAGTCCCGCTCGCATTCGGGCGCCCCCAGATCGGCGACCGTTTCCAGCCGCGGAAGCAGATCCGCGTGCGGAACGCCGCCGTGCGCGAGCAGGACGCCTTCCCCCCGTGCGCGAAGGAGGACGGCCGCCGGGGCCTCGCGCACGAACGAGATCCAGTCCGCGGCGACCGCGCGCTCGGGGTCGTCCGGAGGAAGCCCGTTCAATCGCTCGGCCCAGTCGGCGGGCTCGACGCCCGACGCGAACCGCCCGGTGGCGGGATCGCGGGCCAGCGCCTCGTCGTGGTCGCCGCGGAGAATCGCGATCCGCACGTCCATCCGTTCCGGATCGCGGCCCCGCGCAAGCCGCAGCAGAAGCGAGGCGCACCCGGCCGAGTCCGGACCGCGGTCGATCGCGTCGCCGAGAACGATCAGAAACGCCGTGCGCCCCGTCGCAGTCGCCTTCTCGCGCACGGCGTCCACCGCCGCGACGAGCGACGGCAGGTCGCCGTGGGCGTCGCCGACGGCGCCGTACAGGAAGCGTTCGGGCAGGAAGGGCAGGATCGTCATGCCCTCAGTCTACCCGCTCCGGGGGAGGTTTTCACCCCCGCCGTCAGGAAAGATACGTCTCGAGCGCGGCGGCGACGCCGTCCTCGTCGTTGGAGAGCGTCACGTGCTTCGCCGCGGCGAGGACCTCGGGCGCGGCGTTGGCCATCGCGACGCCGAGCCCGGCGTCCCGCACCATCGTGAGGTCGTTGAGGCCGTCGCCGAAGGACATGCACTCCGCGAGGCCGAAGCCGAGCGCCTCGGCGAGGCGGCGGAGCGCCTCGCCCTTGTGCGCGAGGGCGTGGTTGATCTCGATGTTGTTCCGCGTCGACCGCGTGAGCACGAGCTCCGGGAAGCGCGCGGCGAGCGCGTCCCGGATCGCGGGCAGGTCCGCCGCGTCGCGCGCGAAGAGCATGACCTTCTGCACGTCGGCGCCCTTGGCGGCAAGGTGCGCCTTGAGCTCGGGCACCGGGCGGCGGAACTCGCGGATCATCTTGAGGTAGTGCGCGTCGGGCGCGTAGTCCGCGGCCTTGCGCTGCATCGCCTCGGTCATCCAGCCCCAGTTCTCCTGGTAGCAGTCGTAGATGCAGTCGAAGCCGTCGAGGACCTCCATCGCCGCGACCGCGGTCGCGACCGGGATCTCGGCGCGCGCGAGCGCCGTGTCGGTCTTGCGGTCGTAGACCTGCGCGCCGTTCACGGTGATCGCGTAGCGGACGAACGGCAGCGCGCGGACCGCCTCCGGCATCATGCCGAAGAAGCGGCCCGTCGTCGGGACGACGTGCACGCCCTGCGCGGCCGCCCGCGCGAGCGCGGCGCGGTTGCGCTCCGAGAGGCGCTTCTCGGAATCGAGCAGCGTCCCGTCGAGGTCGAGGGCGACGAGCCGGACGTCCGGACGGTCCATGTCCCTGGCCGCTACCGCGCGAGCCTGACGACGCGCTGGTTCTTCTTGCCGGCGCGCAGGACGAAGACCTGGCCGTCGACGACGCGGTCCTCGGTGACGAGGTCCGCCGCGCCGACGCGCTCGTTGTTGAGGTAGAGCCCGCCGCCGTCGGCCATCCGGCGCGCCTCGCTCTGGCTCTTGAGGAGCCCCGCGAGCGCGGCGACCTTCACGACCGGCTGCCCGACGACGTCCGCCGCGGGAAGCTCCGCCGAGGGCGCGTCCTGGAAGATCGGCAGGAGCTCGGCCGCGGAGATCCCCTTGAGCGAACCGCCGAAGAGCGCCCGGGTGGCGCGCTGCGCCTGGGCGAGGCCCTCGTCGCCGTGGACGCGGCGGACGACGTCCTCCGCCAGCACGCGCTGCGCCTCGCGCTTCTCGGGGGCGGTCCTCACCGTCTCCTCGAGCTGCGCGATCTCGTCGATCGGGAGGAACGTGAACGCCTTGAGGTAGCGCACGACGACGGAGTCCTCGCTCCGGAGGAAGAACTGGTAGAACTGGTAGCACGACGTCTTCTTCGAGTCGAGGTACATCGCGTTGCCCTCGCTCTTGCCGAACTTCTTCCCGGCCGAGTCCTTGACCAGGGGAATCGTGACGCCGTAGCACTGGACGCCGCGCTGGTAGTGCAGCAGGTCCGTGCCGGCGGTGATGTTGCCCCACTGGTCGGAGCCGCCCACCTCGACGCGGCAGCCGTAGGTGTCGTAGAGGTGCAGGAAGTCGTAGCCCTGCATCGTCTGGTAGCAGAACTCGGTGAACGACATGCCGTTCGGCGACTCGAGCCGCGCGCGGACGCTCTCCTTGTTGAGCATCGTCCCCATGCGGAAGTAGCGGCCGACGTCGCGGAGGTAGTCGATGAACGTGAACTTGCCGAGCCAGTCGAGGTTGTTCACGAGCACGGCCTGGTGCTCGCCGGGCCCGAAGTCGATGAAGCGCTCGAGCTGCGCCTTGATGCACTCGGCGTTGTGCGCGATCGTCTCGACCGTCTGCAGCTGGCGCTCGCTCGTCTTGCCGGAAGGGTCGCCGATGAGCCCCGTCGCGCCGCCGACGAGCGCGAGGACGCGGTGGCCGGCGCGCTGGTAGTGGCAGAGGTTCATGATGGCGACGAGGTTGCCGGCCTGGAGGCTGTCGGCGGAGGGGTCGAAGCCGCCGTAGACGGTCTGCGGGGTCTTCAGGAGGTCGTAGACGCCGGGGTCGGTCCAGTTTTCGAACAGGCCGCGGGCCTTGATCGTGTCGATGACGTGTTCCATCGGTGGGATTCCGTTCGGGGTGGCGCCGCGGGGGCGGCGATGCGGGCGGAGTCTAGCAGAAACCCCTGCGCGCGGCAACCGCCCCGAGCGTTTGCGAGGCGGTCTCGCGGCATCCCGCATCGCTTCGTCGTCCCGATGGGGGGCGGCGGCCCGGGCGGTCAGACGATCTTGTCGGGGTTGAGGATGCCCTGGGGGTCGAAGGCGGCCTTGACGCCGCGCATCAGCGCGCGGATCTCCGGGGAGATCGATTCGGCCAGGTAGGGCTTCTTCGCCAGGCCGATGCCGTGCTCGCCGCTCACCTGGCCGCCCAGCTCGCGCGCCTTGCCGTAGAGGTCGTCGAAGGCCGCGCCGAGGCGCTCCTTCCATTCCGCCTCGCCGAGGTCGTCGCGCAGGACGTAGATGTGCAGGTTGCCGTCGCCGGCGTGGCCGAAGGACTGGATCCGCACGCCGCGACGCTTCGCGACCTCGCGCGAGAAGAGCACGAACTCCGCCACGCGGGAGCGCGGCACGACGACGTCGCACTCGTCCATCTCCGTCGTCGACGCCTTGATCGCCTCCAGGAACGCGCCGCGCGCCGACCAGATCGACTCGTTGCGCTCCGCGGTGTCGGAGAGGAAGACGTCCGGCGCGCCCGCGGCGAGGCACGTCTCCGCCGCCGCCTTCCAGGCCAGGTCGACCTCCTCGCGGCTCGCGCCGTCGAAGGTGAGGAGCAGGTACGCGTCCGCGGAGCGGTCCGGGAACTTGCGTCCCTGGAACGTCTCGGCCGCGAGGATCACGTCGCGCTCCATGAACTCCACCGCCGTCGGCACCGACGCGCCGCGGATGACCTCCGGGACGGTACGGATCGCGGCCCCGAGGTCGCGGAACGGGACGAGGAGCGACATCTTGAACTTCGGCAGCGGCAGGAGCCGCAGCACGGCCTTCGCGACGACGCAGAGCGTCCCCTCGGAGCCGACGACGAGGTCCTTGAGGTCGTAGCCGGAGGAGTTCTTCGCGACCTTGCCGCCGAGCGTCGCGACGGTGCCGTCCGCCAGCACGACCTCGAGCGCGCGGACGTAGTCGCGCGTGACGCCGTACTTGACGGCGCGCATGCCGCCGGCGTTCGTCGAGATGTTGCCGCCGATCGTCGCGGTCTTCTCGCCGGGGTCCGGCGGGTAGAGGAAGCCGTGCTCCTCGGCGTATTTGGCCAGGTCCGTGAGCAGCACGCCCGGCTCGACCGTGAGCGTCATGTTCGCCTCGTCCAGCTCCAGGATGCGCGTCATGCCGCTCGTGTCGAGCAGGATGCCGCCGCGGACCGGGACGGCGCCGCCGACGAGGCCCGTGCCGCTGCCGCGGACGGTGACGGGAATGCGGCGCGTGGAGGCGTGCTTCATCACGGCGGAGATCTCCGCCGTCGAGAGGACGCGCACGCGGGCGTCCGGCCGCCCGAACGCGCCGCCGAGCTCGTCGTGACAGAAGTCCGTCCCGACGTCGGCGCCGGCGGTCACGCGGTCGTCGCCGCAGATCGCGCGCAGCGCCGCGAGGTCGGACGGTTCGAAGGTTCCGTAGTCCATCACGCTTCCTCCTTCTTGGCCCGGATGCGGGCGCAGAGCCGCGGCACGATTTCGTAGAGGTCCCCGACGAGGCCGACGTGCGCGACCTGGAAGATGGGCGCCGCGGGGTCGGCGTTGATCGCGACGATCGTTTCCGAGGCGTTCATGCCGGCGACGAACTGGATCGCGCCGGAGACGCCGCACGTGACGATGAGCTTCGGCTTGACGGTGCGTCCCGAGAGCCCGATCTGGTGCTTCGCGTCGAGCCAGCCGGCCTCGACCACGGCGCGCGTCGAGGCGAGCCGCCCGCCGAGCAGGCCCGCGAGCTCGCGAAGCATTGCGATGTCCTCGGGGCGGCGCACGCCGCGCCCGCAGACGACGAGCACCTCCGCCTCCTCGATCCCCTTCTCCGCGGACTTGGCGCGGCTGCCGAGGATCTCGATCGCCGAGGCGAGCTTCTCCGGCGGGAGCGCGTGGCGCACGATGCGGCCGCGCGGCTCGGTCTTCGGCGGGATGGGGAAGACCTTGTAGCGCACCGTGGCGAACTGCGGGCGGTGGCGCGGCGTGTTGATGTGCGCCATGATGTTGCCGCCGTAGGC
>CAMOEO010000141.1 GCA_946612175.1 uncultured Verrucomicrobiota bacterium | reverse complement strand
CATCTCGCTTTCGGAACTCGGACTCCCTGCCGCGACCTGACAGTTATAGGCAAGGGGCGTGACGATCACGCGGCGGGAATCCGGCGACGACGAGCGCGCCGAGGTCGTCTTCACGCTGGAGAACACGACGTCCGAGATGCGCTACGCCTCGTTCGGGTGGCGCACGAGGTTCGAGACCTCCGACGCCTCGGCCACGAGCGACCGCAACTGGATCCCGACGGCGGACAACGTCCTGGACCTCGACATCATGAGCTCGCTCTGGGGCTACTACACGAAGCCGGGCCCGTGGCACTTCGCGCTCGTCGAGCCGTGGATGGCCGCCTACAATCCCGCCCGCAAGACAGGCTATGCGTTCCTCTTCGACTTCGACGCGCTCTCCGCCGTCTACTGCGCCAACGACATGAAGACGCGCGGCGTCCTCTTTGACGGCGGGATGCTCCCGCCCGGCGCATCGTTCACGGCGAAAACCGTTGTCCGCAGGCTGGACGGGCTGGGCGCCATCGCGACGGTCAACGACGACTTCGCCGCCGGCTTCACGGGCCCCGCCTTCTGCCCGACGCTCGCCGTCCGCGCCTTCCGCGACCTGACGGTCGAGGGCGAAGCCTCGCAGACGGACGTGGAGGGGAAGACCCTCGGCTCGGCGAAGGTGGACCTTTCCGTCCGGAAGGGCGAAACTCGGACGGTCTGGTTCCGTTGCGAAAAGCCGCGGACGCAAACGGTCCTTTCGTCCGAACTCAACGGCATCCGCTTCGAGCAGTTCCGCGAAAACGGCTTCCGCATGGCGTCGCTCCCGATGGTCCCCGCCGTCTGGCCCCACCACCGGCACATCCCGCCCAAGGCCGTCGGCGGCGCGCGGGGCGAGGGCGTCCGTCCGCCGCCCGGGAACAAGGCGCTTCTCCTCTTCGGCTTCTACGCGAACTTCTTCCGCTTCCCGGAGATGTTCCCGGAACTCGAATTCACCGTCGTTCCGGCAACGCCGCAGGGAATCGCGCAGGTGCCTCCCGCCTCCACCATCGGCCAGTACCGCTACGTCTTCCTGGGCGACGTGAACGAGGAAAGCGTCCGCCCGATGCTCGCCCGCCTCGCGTCCTACGTGGAGGGCGGCGGCACGCTCGTCGTCGCGGGAGGCCCCTTCGCCTACGGCTGCGGCGGCTACGCGGGGACGTTCCTCGAGGGCATGCTGCCCGTCCGCACGCATGCGTTCGACTGCCTGCCGGCGGCGGCCGGCGACGCGGACGGCCGCACCGCCGTCGCCTTCGACGGGTGCGACGCGACGCTGTTCTGGATCCAGCGCGACGAGCCGAAGGAAGGCGCGGAGGTGCTGCTCCGGACGGCCGCCGGCGACCCGCTCCTCGTGAAGGGCGCCTACGGCGACGGCACCGTCTATGCCTTCCTCGGAACCCCGCTCGGCGACGAGGCCCGCGACGCGAAGGCGTTCTGGAACGGCAACGCCGGCTATCTCGAAACGATGAGGAGGCAGCTGCAATGAGGTTGTCACGGCATGCTGCGCCGCGGCTGGCGGCGACCCTTCTCGGCGTCCTTTCCGCCGCTTCGCCCGCGCTCGGCGGGATGACGGGCGCCCGGCTCCTCTTCGAGCCGTCCGACGCGGTGTGTCAGGCCGGCTCGTCGATGTGCCTGGCGACGAAGATCCGTCAGACGGCGGGCGGCGCGCTCGTCGTCGAACCGGGCGAGTTCAGCCTCTTCCAGCCGGCCAACCCGCAGGGGCGCGTCTTCGCGGCCGAGGGGTCTCTCTCGGGACTCTGCATCGCCCACATGAAGGAGCTCGCCTGGGATCTGGAGATCGCCGAAGCCGGCGACTACGAGGTGTGGATGCGCGCGCGCTTCCCCCTGGCCGCGAACTACAACCACGGCGAGCGGATGGACGGCGGCGAGATGCGCGTGATGGTCGATTCGGCGGACGCCGCGAAGATCGACAAATACGCACCGCTTCCGGACGACGACGTGATGACGGGCAAATGGCTGGAGCCGGGCGTGTGGCACTGGTACAAGGACCGGACCTACACCCTGTCGGCGGGACGCCACCGCTACGAGTTCCCCGCGAACGGGGCGTGGTGCGGCGGTTGCGTCCTCGACCGGATCGTGTTCGTCAAGAAAGGCCCCGCGACCGCGGCGAAGGCGGAAGCCGCCTCCGCGGAGAACCGCGCAGTCTTGCGCGAAGAGCGCGGAAGCGCCGTGTCGCGCCCGGTGGGCGTCGAGCGGATTGCAAAATGGCGCTTCGATGCGACCTTCGACAAGGGGGACGGCGACGTGTCGTTCGACTGTTCCTACGGCGGCGGGAACTGGATTCCCTTCGAGGAGGGGCAAACCATGCCCGTGCCGGAAGGCGCAGGACCGCTCCGCATCCGCGCGACGCTCGTCGCCGGCGCGGACGGCGGGATTCCGCCGACGATCGGGAGCTTCCGCTTTTCCGTCGAGAAGAAGGAGGTCGCAGAAGCGGGGAGCACGACGGAGGCGCCAATCCGCGAGCCGGGAATCGCGCCGCTTCGCATCGTCCCGAACAAGATCGTCTATCCTCTCGGCGAGAAAGGCTGGGCGACGATCTGCTTCACGAACACGGCCGACGAGGCCAAGTCCACCGAGTTCGCCGTGACGGAAGCCTGGGGCCTCGACGACGGGCGCAGAGACATCTTCGCGGGAACGGTCGCGCTCGGGCCGAAGGAGTCGAAGACGGTTCGGGTCGATTGGCCCGGAAGCGACGTCCGCTACGGGCACGAGCTCCGCGTCGCGACGGCGGACGGCGCTTCCCGGAGCGAATTCTTCAACGTCAACGACGACTGGTGGCGCGTGAACCAGGGCTGCCGGATGGAAACGGCCCGGGGCATGCCGACCCCCGGCATCCTCCACCTTCTTGCCTACTACGGCTACGGGCCGGGCGACTGGGCCGACGGCGCCGGATGGATGCTCCACCGGCAGTGGGAGCGGCAGGCGCCGGGCATGGGGCCGTTCCTCTCCTACCACACCCTGGAAACCCGGTGGCAGATGCAGCAGTCGTCCGTCGGCGGGAACCTTGTCACGACGACCTACCCGGACGACGAGACGTGGATCACGCCCAACGGCAGCTATCCGCGCCGGACCGGCGACATCCGCCGCGACACGGAGGCGGCGCACGCCTGGGGCTTCCACCACACCCGGTTCACGATCAACCTCATGGAAGGCCCGCCCGGACTGGAACTGGCGCGCCGGCATCCGGAATACATCCTCCGCAACGAACGCGGGCAGTTCATGGGCCTCTACGCGGACACCGACCCCGTGAAGATTTCCGTGCCGAACAATCGCCAGCGCTACCCGTGGACCTACGTCGAGCCGAACCTCTTCCGCGAGGACGTCTTCGACTGGGCGATCAAGGACCTCGTCGATTGCGTCTTGGCCCTCGGCGAGGACGGCGTCTATTTCGACGGGCGCTACGTGAAGAAGCAGGGCTTCGACGCCTTCGGGAACGATCTCGCCAAGACCTGCGGCGTCGAGGCGTGCGCGGTCCGCAACCTCGAAAGGACCAAGGCGGCGATCTTCGGGGCGAAGCCGGACGCCTATGTCTGGTCCAACGGCGGGAAGGACGGCCCGGAGATGACGCTCGCGAGCCACCCGCAATGCGGCATCCTCAACGAAAAGCAATGGAACTTCCTGCTCAATCCGTCCCGCCAGGACCACAGCTACCGCGGGTTCTTCGATTCCGTCCTTCAGACGCGGAACGTCGTCTGGCGGCCCGGCCGGTACGTGAAGACGCCGTCCAAGATCCTCCACTGCGGCTATCTCTCCACGCGGTGGGATCCGGCGTTCGTGGAGAAGCACGGCGAAGGGCAGGTCATGGCGCAGCACGTCATGGCGATCCTCGCCGCGGCCTGCTGCCATCCGTTCGCCGGCTCGCCGCCGATGCGGCCGTTCAAGCAGATGATGACGCGGTATTCCGAGCTCTTCTGGCACGAGGACAACGAGATCGTGCCGGACGCGAGGAAGAGCTTCTCCTGCGACTCCCTCCGCGACGTGTGGTTCGAGGACACGGTCTACGTCCGCGAGACGCCCGGCTTCACGCAGTACACGATCCATCTCGTCAACGCGCCGGAGCAGGAGTTCTGCGACGACACCGTGACGGACGATCCGCCCGCGGCCGACGACGTGCGGGTTTCGACGACGCTCTTCGGCGCGGAGGGCGCGAAGGCCTGGGCGATCCGGCCGTCGTCGTGGCTCGATGCCGTGCTCGAACCGCGCTGCACGTCGCTGCCCGTCGAGACCGTCGGCGGCCGGACGACCGTCGCCGTCCCGCCGTTCGACTACTACACCCTGCTCGTAATCCGGGTCCCGAAATGAACGATTCGGCGGAATAGGAACGGCATGATGAACAAGGCGATGGCAACAATGACAGCGGTCTCGATGGCGGTCGCCGCGCGCGCGGCGTTCTTTTCGGCAGACGGGCTTGTCACGGACAAGACGCCCGGCTGGCGCTTCGAGGCGTCCGGCGCCAAAAACGGCAGGACGTTCAATCCGCTTGAAGGGTGGTATCCCGACAAGGGCGGGAAGCTCGTTTCGCCGAGGATTCCCATTCCGACCGCCAACGCCTATTACCGAATCTCGTTCACCGCATCGGCGCCCGAACGGGCCTACGAGGCGATTGCCTTCTACGATGCGGCGGGCGTCATGGTCGCGGACAACTACGACGTGGTCTATCCCGGCGGAACGAACCGCTACGGCCGCGTCGTCTTCGCGCAGGAAGGCGTGAAGGAGGCGGAGGTCTTTTTCCAGTCGCCGACAGGCTGCACCGTTTCGGACGTCCGGTTCGAGACGGCGACGGCCGAGGAGGCGGCGGCGTGGTGCGACGAGGTGTACGCCCGGCTGCCCCCCGTGACGGTCGGACCGGCCGGCGACGCCTTCCTTTCCGCGCCGAAGACGCTTGACGCGCTGAAGACCGGCAAGCCCTGGCGGATCCTTCTCCTTGGCGACTCGATCGTTCAGGACGCCTTCCACTCGCAGTTCCACGCCCTCGTGAAGCGGGCATACCCGAAGAGCGACGTCACGTGGCTCGTCTCCGTGCGCGGCTCGACGGGGTGCTGGTTCTACCGCATCCCGGAGAACTTCGGGCAATGGGTCGCATCCTACCGTCCCGACTGCGTGATCGTGGGCGGCATCTCCAACTGGCCGAAGGCGACGGACGAGTTCCCCGTCACGGGCAACGACGCGATCTTCGAGGTGGGCGAGAGAATCCGGGCCGCCGGCGCGGAACTCATCGTCATGTCCCCCGCGCTTTCGGTCGACACGCGCCTTCCCAAAGGCGCGGAGGCGATGGCATCCGTCCCGGTGCGCGCATACGATGCGGCGGCCGAAGCGGAGGCGCTGGGGCTGACCGGATACGCGCCGTCCGAACCTGATGCCGGTCTTTCGCCCGAGCGCTTCGCCGAATTGAAATCCGGCTGCGCGGAACGCGGCTGGGGTTTCGTCGATGCGTTCACGCCGGCATACCGCTGGCTCTACGAATCGGGACGGCCCTACCAGTTCTACAGCCGGGACCATGTGCATTCCGGCGAACTCGGCAAGCAGATCATCGGCCGCGTCCTGCTTGCGTTTTTGCGAGCCATTCCCACGGATGCCACCCCGACAGTCGAAACCGAAACGGCGAACCGGCAACATGGACAATGATCGTAGATGGAGGCTCTTCGAGCGCCGTCTGGGGATGTTCGTCCACTGGGGAATCTACTCCGTGGGCGGCGTCCACGAACAGGAGTGGATGCGCCGGGGCATGGCGAAGGCCGACTACGAGCGCTACGCGGAACGGTTCGGCGGCGAGCGCTTCGACCCCGACGCCTGGATCGACGCCGCAGAGTCCTTCGGCGCCGAATACGTCGTCCTCACGGCCAAGCACCACGACGGCTTCTGCATGTGGGACACCGCCACGACGGACTGGTGCGTCCGGCGCACCCCCTTCGGCCGCGACGCGGTCGACGAGCTCGCCGCCGCGTGCCGCCGGCGCGGGATGCGCCTCGGCCTCTACTACTCCAACCCCGACTGGCACCACCCGAACGCCTTCAATCCGCGCAGCACCCACCAGCTCCCCGCGCCGAATCCCGGCGACGTTCCCGACATGGCGAAGTACCGGGCCTGCGTCAAGGCGCAGATCGGGGAACTGCTCACGCGCTACGGGGAGATCGTCTGCCTCTTCTGGGACATCCCGCCACACATTGAAGACCCGGAGATGAACGCGCTCGCGCGGCGGCTCCAGCCCGGAATCATGATCAACAATCGCGGCTGGAGCGACGACGGCGACTATTCCACGCCGGAGCGCGGCGAAGGGGACCAGGGCAGCGCCCCGGCCCGCTTCACCGAAGTCTGCGACAGCCTCGACGCCGACAGCTGGGGCTACAACGCGAACGCGAAGTGGCACACGCCGGAATACCTCGCCGGCATCATCGCCGCGGCCCGCGCCAAAGGGTGGAACGTCCTCCTGAACGTCGGCCCCAAGCCCGACGGAACGATTCCCGCCGAGGCGTTGGCGCTCCTGTCGCGAACGGCGGCGAAAGGATCCTTCCATGATCTGGTATGACTGGCTGATTCTCGTCCTCCCCGTGTGCTTCGTGATGTACATGGGGTTCCATTCCCGGCGCTACGTGCGCGGGGTGCCCGACTTTCTCTCGGCCGGGCGGCTGTGCGGGCGGTACGTGATCTCGATGGGCGACGTGGCCAACTCCCTCTCGATCATCGGCCTGGTGACCTACATCGAAATCCACTACAAGACGGGCTTCTCGGTCGGCTTCTGGAGCAACGTCCTGATGCCGCTCTCCATCGTGCTTGGACTCACCGGATTCGTGATCTACCGCTTCCGCGAGACGCGCGCGATGAGCGTCGGACAGTTCTTCGAGATGCGCTACAGCCGGCGCTTCCGGATCGTCGCGGCGGGGCTGCGGTCGCTTGCGGAGATGGTCGCCAACATGATCATGCCCGCCATCGCCGCGCGTTTCTTCATCCAGATGCTCGACCTGCCCGCCACATACCATGTTCTCGGGCTGGAGCTCTCCACCTACGTGTCGCTGATGGTCCTGTTCCTCACGCTCGCGATTTCGCTCATCTGCTTCGGCGGCACGCTCGCACTCGTGATCACCGACACCATCCAGGGCATGATCCTCTACCCGGTGCTGGCCTGCTTCATCGTGTTCCTCTTCTGGAAGTTCTCGGTGACGGAGCAGATCATGCCGGTGATGGCCGACCGCGTGGCGGGGGAGAGCTTCATCAACCCCTACGACATCGGGCACCTGCGCGACTTCAACCTCTTCACGGTCGTGATCGTGGCGGCCTACGGAACCGTGGTCAACCGGGGCACCTTCATCGGCGGGGGCTACTCCACCGCCGCGAAGAGCGCGCAGGAGCAGAAGATGGCCGGGCTCCTCGGCACCTGGCGCAGCACGATCATCACGGTATTCTACATCCTGATCGCATCGGCCCTGATCGCGTTCCTCAACCACCGGGACTTCGCCGTCGAGGCGGGCGCGGTGCGCAAGAGCCTCGTCGCCCGCGTCGCGGACGACGTGTTCAAGAACGACGCCCGCGCCCGCGAGGCGGTCAAGGCCGCCGTCGCGGCCGTCCCGCCGCAGGTGCACGAGATCGGCGTCGACCCGCCGCTCTCGCAGAAGGAGAACCTCGACACCGCATTCCTCGACGTCGTCCACCAGACGCTGCTCGCCGACGCGCGGGAGCGGGTCGCGGGCGCCGGAGGTCTGGGGGCGGAGCCCCCGTCGGAGGCCGCCCTCATCGATGCGGAGGGACAGGCCAACGACGACTTCCAGCAGTGCCG
>CAMOEO010000140.1 GCA_946612175.1 uncultured Verrucomicrobiota bacterium | reverse complement strand
CGCAGGTCGGCAGCCGCCCCACGGGCGGAGGGCTTGCCGACAACTGTCCGTTCCGGGCAGGTGATCTCCATTTGTTTGCCCGCAGGTCGGCAGCCGCTCCACGGGCGGAGGGCTTGCCGATTCTTATATTCGCCGACCGTGTTTGATTTTCCCTTGCTTTTCCGCTACCACTGCGGTAAACTTCCACCTTGTTTTCCGCTTCCCGTCCACCTTTCGCCCCGATTTCTTCCGACAAATCCCCGCCGTCATGCCCTCCTACGGTCTTCTCTACTCGATGCATCAGTTCGACCCGTTCCCCGGGCCGAACAACGACGACCTTCTCGATGGCCTCCTCGGCGTCGCGCTCGAAAGCGCGGGCCACGGCCTCGCCTTCGTCCTGCGTGGCCTCGACGCCTTCGCCCACCGCGCCGAGCGCCGCGCCCGCTACGAGTACGAGCGCCGCGACCGCGAGCTCAAGGATCGTTTCCTCGCCCGCGTCCGCGCGCTTCAGGGCACGCCCGACGATTCCTCCGAATCATACTGGGCCGCCGTCCAGGACTTCACCCGCGCCCGCGACGAGCTGCGCGAGGAGCGGGACCGCGGCATCGTCCGGGAAATGAACGAGGAGGCGGCCGCCCGCTACGCGGAGACACACGGCCGTCCTCCGCCATGGGCCTCCCCCCACGCAGTCGCCTATCGAAAACGCCGCGCCCGCGAGACGCCCTGGGCCCGCTGGGAGCGCAAGATCGAGAACCTGCTCCGCGCCCGCCATGGCCTGAGCCCGTTCCTTCCGCCGCTCGAGGATCTGCCGCCCCCGCCCGTTCGCCGCGGCGCCCCCATCCGGCGGCTCTGCGAGCGTTCGCTCAA
This sequence comes from uncultured Verrucomicrobiota bacterium, assembly GCA_946612175.1. Lineage (GTDB taxonomy): Bacteria > Verrucomicrobiota > Kiritimatiellia > RFP12 > UBA3636 > UBA3636. The sequence goes on along the minus strand of CAMOEO010000140.1, from coordinate 6,953 downwards.
TCCCGCCCCCACGCCCGAGGCGCTGGAGGAGCAGTTCGAGAAGGCACGCGGACGCGGACGCATCGAGGAGAAGATCCGTCTCGGCTCCATGATGCTGGACCTCGAGGCCAACGTCGACAGCTCGCTGATTCGCGGCGAAGGCGGCGAGATCGTCGGACGCAACCCCGGGCTGCGCGGCTGGATCGCCATGCACTGTCCCGCCCTCGTCCGCCGCTACGCGACACTGCTCTCCTATCGGCGGATGGCGCAGGACTTCCGCCGCGCGCATGGGCTGGACGATCCCGCCCCGGCCGCGCTGCTGCTCTCCGAGGGCTCGCCCCTCGACGCAGGACTGTCGCCGTGGCAGGCACGAGCGCTGCCCGCCGCCCGGCGCAAGGCGCGCGAGGCGCTCGCCGCCGCGACCACCGCCAAGGCCTTTGCCGCAGAACTGCACGCGCGCTTCGCGGACCCCGCCACGAGGCAAGAGCGCCGAAGAGAGTTGAGACGCGGCCGGCGACGGACGGGGTAAAACTGAATGAAGGACGGATCGAGCCGGGAATGCGTCAGGAGAGCGCAGAGAGGACCGCTTCCGCGGCGTCCTCCGGCGCGAGATGATGGCGCGCGAGCAGGTCGCCGCGCGAGGAGGCGTGCGGCACGAAGGCGTCGGGCCAGCCGAACGCCACCACCCGAGGCCGGCGCGGGTGGTCCGAGAGCGCGTCGCGCACGGCTTCGCCGAAGCCGCCCGTCCGGACGCCGTCCTCGAAGGTCAGGAACGCGCGCACGCCGGCGTCCGCCTGCGCCCGCAGCAGCTCCGCGTCGACGGGCTTGGCGAAGCGCGCGTCCACGTGCAGGGATTCGACGCCGCGCGCCTTCAGCAGCGCCGCGACACGATCCGCCCAGGCGTCCTCCGGGCCGAGCGTCCAGATGGCGACCGCAGGCGCGGGCCCCGTCCGCGAAAGCTCGACCGCGCGCCCGACGGGCAGTGTCTCGCCGCGGTCGCAGGCGGTGTCGTCGGGCGCCGTTCCGCGCGGATAGCGGAGAACGACGGGATACGGCAACGACAGCGCGGTGCGGAGCATCCGGCGCAGGTCCGCAGGCGTTCGCGGCTGGGCGATCGCCAGGCCCGGGACGGGGCGCAGGAGCGCGATGTCGAAGACGCCGTGGTGCGTGGCGCCGTCGCCCGGAACGGCGCCGGCGCGGTCGAGCGCGACCACCACGGGAAGCCCCTGCAGCGCGACGTCGTGGATCATGCCGTCGACCGAGCGCTGGAGGAAGGTGGAGTAGACGGCGACCACGGGCCGGAGCCCGCCCGCCGCCATGCCGGCGGCGGTCGTCATCTGGTGCTCCTCGCAGATGCCGACGTCGCGGAAGCGGTCGGGGAAGCGCTCCGCGAAGCCGGAAAGCCCCGTGCCCGAGGCCATGCCGGCCGTGAGGGCGAAGACGTTGGGGTTCGTCACGGCCAGGTCGCACAGCGCGGCGCCGAAGGCGTCCGACCAGGCGACGGAGCCCGCCGGAACCGACCTGCGCCCGCCCGTGGCGGGGTCGAAGGGGCCGGTGGAGTGCCACGCCTCGGGGTCCTTCTCGGCCGGGGCGAACCCGAGACCCTTGCGGGTGCGAACGTGGAGCAGGACGGGGACCGCGGAGTCGCGGAGGGCGCGGAAGGCGCCCACGAGCCGGGGGATGTCGTGTCCGTCGAGCGGGCCGACGTAGCGCAGGCCGAGCTGCTCGAAGATCGTGTTGGTGCGGTGCACGAAGAGCGACTTGATCCGGCTCTCCAGCGCGTGGTAGTGCTCGCGCAGCCCGCCCATGCGAAGCCGCCGCACGCCGTAGTCCTCGATGCGCGCCTTCCAGCGGTTGTAGCCCGGCGAGGCGAGCATGCGGCCGAAGGCGCGCGAGAGCGCCCCCGTCGGCCGGCCGATCGACATCTCGTTGTCGTTGAGGACGACGAGCAGGCGCGAGGTCGTGTCGCGCACGTTGTTCAGCGCCTCCAGCGAGACGCCGCACGCGGCCGATGCGTCGCCCACGACGGCGACCACCGCCTCGGAAGTCCCCCGGCGGTCCCGCGCGGCGGCGAGACCGAGCGCGGCGGAGACCGCGGTGCCGGCGTGCCCGGCGCCGAAGGCGTCGTACGGTGATTCGCACCGCTTCTGGAAGCCCGAGAGGCCGTCCGTGCGGCGCAGCGTCCGGAAGCGGTCGGCGCGCCCCGTCAGCAGCTTCCACGCGTAGGACTGGTGCGAGACGTCGAACAGCACCTTGTCCTCCGGCGGGTCGAAGACATAGAGCAGGGCGATCGTGAGCTCGACGACGCCCAGGTTCGAAGCGAGATGACCTCCGTTCTCCGCGACCGTCTCCACGATCTCCCGGCGAATCTCCGCGGCCAGCTCCGGCAGGCGCTCAAGCGGGAGTCGGCGCAGGTCGGAGGGGGAATGGATCTCGGAGAGAAGGGACATGGACGGGAGGGGAGATAAGGTGAAGAGGGTGGAAAAAGTGAGGACTGGACGGAGGCGGAATGGCCGGAAAACAAAACGCGGACGGCCGAAGCCGTTCGCGTTTGAGGAGGCGTCCGTGCCGGACGCTACTCCGCGGCGGGCGTTTCCGCGGGGGCGGCGGGAGCCTCCGCAGGAGCGGCGGGAGCTGTCTCGGCCGCAGGGGCGGCGGGAGCCTCGACCGCGGGGGCGGCGGGAGCCTCGACCGCGGGGGCGGCGGGAGCCTCGGCCGCAGGGGCGGCGGGAGCCTCGACCGCGGGGGCGGCGGGAGCCTCGGCCGCAGGCGCGGCGGGAGCGGCCTCGACCGCGGGGGCGAGCGCCGCATCGAGGTCGACCGGCTCCGCGGTGGTCGGGTCGAGCGCGGCGTCGAGGTCGACGTCCGTCGGCGCGGCCGCTGGGGCCTCGGCGGCGGGGGCCTCCGCCTGGAAGCGGTCGGCGACGTCGGCGGACTGCCCGCGCGGCTTGAGGACCGCGAGCAGGGTGGTGTTCGCGAGGAACGCGACCGCGAGGATCACGGTCGTGCGGGTGAGGACGTTGCCCATCTGGCCGCCGAACACGGACTCCGCCGCGCCGCCGCCGAAGGAGACGCCGAGGCCCTGGCCCTTGGACTTCTGGATGAGGATGATGCCGATGAGCATCAGGCAGACGATGGCCTCGACCGCCATCAGGAGGTGGATCAGGATGTTCATGGTTCGGGACCCTTGGGAACGGGGGGATGGAACGGGGGCTACGCCTGCGCGCCGGCGGCGACGAGAGCGAGGAAGTCGGGGGCCTTGAGGGCCGCGCCGCCGATGAGGCCGCCGTCGATGTCCTTCTTGGCGAGCAGCTCGGGGGCGTTGGCGGGCTTCATCGAGCCGCCGTAGAGGATGCGGACGGTCTCCGCGGCCTCGGCGCCGTAGAGGTCGGCGAGGATCGCGCGGATCTGCGCGTGGACCTCCTGCGCCATGTCGGGCGTGGCGGTCTTGCCGGTGCCGATCGCCCAGACGGGCTCGTAGGCGATCACGACCTTCGTGAGATCGGAGATTCCCTCGAGCGCCTTGCGGGTCTGGCGGTCGATCACGGCGGCCGTCTCGCCCGCCTCGCGCTCGGCGAGCGTCTCGCCCACGCAGACGACGACGGTGAGGCCGGCGGCGAGGGCGGCCTTGGCGCGCTGGTTGACCGTCTCGTCCGTCTCGCCGAAGTACTGGCGGCGCTCGGAGTGGCCGACGATGACGTGCGTGACGCCCGCGTCCTGCAGCATCGCGGTGGAGACCTCGCCGGTGTAGGCGCCGCTCGCGGCCCAGTGGACGTTCTCGGCGCCGACCTCGATCGCGGTGCCCTTGGCGGCCGCGACGACCGCGGGAATCGTCAGGTACGGGGGGCAGACGAGGATTTCGGGGAGGCTGCCGGCGGGGAGACCGGCGGCGATCTCCTTGACGAGGGCGACGCCCTCGGCGGACGTCTTGTTCATTTTCCAGTTGCCGGCGATGAGGATGCGACGAGACATGGGAGGATTCCTTGGTGGAGTGGGGGTTGGTTGAAAAGCGCGTTCAAGTATTGCGGAACGCCGCCGAAAAGTCAAGTCTCGCGCGCCCGCGAGAACAGCTTCTGCTCGGCGGTGCGCCGAAACCAAGTTTTCAACACGGTCGGCGAATGGCCGGAGGCGGACGGGGTCGGTCCCGGACAGGGAAGCGAACGAAGCGGGCACCGCGGCCGCGCCGGCGGAGGGTCGCGCCGGCGCGGCGCGCTACTTGCGGCGGGCGGAGACGGCGCCGACCTCGACGGACCCCGCGAAGGAGCCGACGAGCTCGATGCGGACGCCGATCGCGCCGTCGCGCGGCAGCGGGTCGGTCGTGCCGCGCGCGAGGCTCCAGCCCTCGCCCGGCGGCAGCGTCTGGATCGCCGTCGGCAGCTCGCCCTCCGCCATGCCGATGGCGGGGCCGGGGTTGAACGACTTGCGGAAGAGCGTCTTCGCCGTCCCGTCCTCGCGGACGAGCGTCGCGCAGAGCTCGAACGCGCCGCGGAAGTCCTCGGAGAAGCGCACCCGCGCCATCGCCTCGAGCTTCGACCCCGGTTCGCACTCGACGACCGGGGCGGCGAGGCGGAGCGTCTTCGAGCCGGACTCCGAGACGAGCACGGGCCGCCAGTCTCGCACGGTCGCGGACTGCAGGCGCGAATCCTCCAGGTCGACGCGGTACGGCGCGCACGAGAACGGCCCCGAGGGCGCGGGCTCGAAGGCGGGCAGCAGGTTGCCGTCGTGCCCGCCGCGGAAGTGGACCGGAACGGGGTCGGCGTCGCGCGGCGGATAGGAGACGGCGTGGCTGCGCAGCGACTCGTAGGCGAACGCGGCCAGCGCCAGCGCGGCGGCGCACCCCGCCGCCGCGAGGACGGCGGCGGTGCGGAGGCGCGCGTTGGAGCGGCGGAGGGCGCGCGTGACGTCCGCCTCCGTGGCGCCGCCCTCGACGCGCGCCGCGTCCGACGGGGCGAAGTCCGTCTCCTCGCGCACCGTCGCGGCCGTGCCGCGCGCGGCCGCCGAGCGGAGGAAGGGGACGAGCTCCGGGTCGAGTCCGGAGGCCACCGCGACGGCGGAGCGGAACGCGGAGACGTCGAACGGGACGCGGTGGAAGTAGACGCCGCGGCGCTCCTCGTCGTAGAGCACGTAGGAGGCGCGCGGATCGCCGTCGCGCGAGGCGCCGACGGATCCGACGTTCACGAGGTAGCGCTTGCCCTCCTCCAGCTCGAAGTCCTGCGGGTCGATCCGGTAGATGCGCCCGCTCTCGCCCGTGAGGAAGACGCCCGGACGGTGCGTGTGCCCGCAGAAGAGCAGGGGCTCGGGCGCGGCGCGGAAGCTCGCGGCGGCGTCCTCGGGCTCGAAGACGTAGCGGAAGACGGCGGGATCCGAGAATTCGCCGTGCGTGCAGCGGAAGCCCGGGCCGCGCAGGACGAGCGGGAGCTTCGCGAACAGATCGCGGGCGTTGTCGCCGAGGCGCGTCTGCGTCCAGGCGATCATCCTCCGCGCCCGGTCGTTGAACGTCCCGGCGTCCATCCGGCCGCCGACCACCGCGTCGTGGTTGCCCAGCACCATCTGGTGGACGTGCGCGTGGACGCTGCGCAGGCACTCGGCCGGCTGCGGGCCGTAGCCGACGGTGTCGCCGAGGCACACGATGCGGTCGACGCGGTGGACCGCAAGGTCCGCCAGCACCGTGTTCCAGGCGGGCAGGTTGCCGTGGATGTCGGAGACGAACGCGTAGCGCATGGATCAGAGCCCCGGGCAGATTTTCTCGACGACGGGCTTCAGGCGCGCCATCGCGTCCATCTGCTCCTTCATTTCCGGCGTCGTGGAGACCATGGAGGGATCGATCTGGGGATGGGCCTGCTCCCAGGCGACCCACCTGTCGCGGATCGGGTTGAAGACGGCGTTGTCCCGGGCCTGCTCCCCCTTCAGCTCGCGGAGGCGGGACAGGACGCGCTGCCGCTCCTCCCGCCCGCCGGGGAGGTCCTGCCGCTGGGAGAGCCTCTCCTTCTGCCGGAGCTCCCCGATCTCCTTGGAGAGGGCGTCGTGCTTCGCCTTGGCGGCGCGGTACTCGGCCTCGTGGGGGTTGCGCCCGCGGTGCGGGACGGCCGCCGCCCGAAGCGCCTCGAGCTTCCCGTAGGCGGTGCAGTAGTCGATGATCGCGTCGCGCTGCGCGCGGTCCGTGTCCTTGTAGGGCACGTCGAAGAGCAGGACGTCCGCCGTCTCCAGCACGACCGTCCGCGCCTGCCATTCCAGGTCGCGAAGCACCTTGCACGAAACCCATTCGCGGCCGTTGCGCGTCGCCTTCGTCATGTGGGCGACGACCGTGCCTCCGGACAGTTTCCCGATGGACCTGAGACTGCCGTCGTAGCAGAAGGAATTGGTGACGACGACCCCCCAGCCGAAGCCCGGGTCGGCGTTCTTCGCGCGGCGCGGGTCGGGGATGTCCTCCTCGGCGATGTAGACGACCTCGACGCCCGCCGGGACGTCGTCGGCCGACGCGTAGAAGTTGGTGACGACGGCCCCGCCCTCCGCGGCGCCCTCCGCGGGCTCGATGGAGGCGACGCGCCGCCCCTCGACGTCCTTCGGGCGGGGGGTCGCCCCGGAGATCCGGACGGGGGAGACCCTCTCCGTCGCCTTCTCCACCAGCGACCCGATGTCGGGCGCGTTGGCGCCGAGCCCGACGGCGACCCGGTCGGTTCCCGCGACGCGCACGGGCCGCCCGAGCAGAACGGACGCGATCTGGGCGTACGGGGCGGGGGCGGCGCGCTTGAGGAGCGGGAGGCCGAACCAGAGCGCCGCCATGCCGAGGATGGCGGCGACAAGGAGCTTGAGCAGGTATTTGACCATGGCGGAAAGGGGCGGGCCCACCTCCGGCGAAAGCGCGGAGGAACGGCCCCATCATGCCCCAATTCCGTTCCGTTTGTCAACCGCTTTCGTGCCCTGGACATTCCCCACTTTTGCGGCGCCCGGCCCCGGGGCGGAGCGCAGGGGCT
>CAMOEO010000139.1 GCA_946612175.1 uncultured Verrucomicrobiota bacterium | reverse complement strand
TCCAGGGGCCGGACGCCGCCACCGTCAAGGCCTACCTCGCCGCGCTCCGGGCGCTGCGACCCTGGATCCGGCGGCCGCCGGACACGCGAAGAAGGCGGGCTTGAAAATCACCGCAGAGATGGCCGCAGAAGCGGAAGTTTATCGTAAAATCACGCATGGTGAAATCGACGGGAATATGGACGGATGATTCAAACAAAAATCGAGGATTTTTGAAAACCTGCAATTTTCCGGTTCACAAATCGCCCCGTTTATGCGATAATCCGCGCCCATTCCGCACGCGAAGCCCGTTTTCGTCCCCCGGCCCCCCGCCGGCCGACGACGGAGCGTGCCCCTTCCCATCCGTTTCCGACCCCTCCCGTTCCTGACCCTCTCTCCCATGAAGACCGCCCTCGTCACCGGATCCGCCCGCGGCATCGGCCGCGCCATCTGCGAAGAGCTCGCCCGCAGCGGCGTTGCCCAGAACCTCGTCGTCTGCGACGTGCAGAAGGAATGGTGCGAGGAGACCGTCGCCGCCCTCCGCGCCATCGAGGGCGTGAAGGCCGAGTCGCTCGCGCTCGACGTCTCCAAGGAGGCGAGCGTCGTCGCCGGCGTCGCCGAGGCCGCGAAGCTCTTCGGCTCGCTCGACATCGTCGTCAACAACGCCGGCGTCACGCGCGACGACCTGCTCGTCCGAATGACCGAGGAGAAGTGGGACACGGTCCTGGACATCAACCTCAAGGGCGCGTTCCTCGTCACCCGCGAGGCCGCGAAGCTCATGATGCGCGCCCGCTCGGGGGCCATCGTCAACATCGCGTCCGTCGTCGGCCTTATGGGCAACGCCGGGCAGGCCAACTACAGCGCCTCCAAGGGAGGGCTCATCGCCCTCACGAAGACCACCGCGCGCGAGCTCGGCGGCCGCGGCGTGCGCGTGAACGCCGTCGCCCCCGGCTTCATCAACAGCAAGATGACGGAGGTCCTGCCGGACGCCGTGAAGCAACAGATGCTCTCGATCATCCCGCTCAAGAAGTTCGGCGAGGTGCAGGACATTGCGAAGGCCGTCGCGTTCCTCTCCTCCGACAACGCCTCCTACATCACCGGGCAGGTGATCAGCGTGAACGGCGGCATGCTCATGCCGTAGCGCTTCGCGCTCCGGCGTCGCAAGTCGCAAGTCACAAGTCGCAAGGACCAAGGCCGACCTTTCAGACCTTCAAGACCAAAACAACAACCCCACCACAACCCAAAGGAAACCCACCATGACACTCGAAGAGAAAGTCAAGCAGATCGTCGTCGACAGCCTCCACGCCGAGCCCACGGCGGTCACGCCCGCGGCCTCGTTCGTCAACGACCTCGGCGCCGACTCGCTCGACCAGGCCGAGCTGATGATGAACATCGAGGACGCCTTCAAGCAGTACGTCGGCGACAACATCCCCGAGGAGGACGCCGCCAAGTTCGAGACGGTCGGCTCCGTCATCGAGTTCCTCAAGAGCAAGGGCGTTCCCGAGAACGTCGACTAGTTCCCCGCCTCCGCCCGCGGCGCCCTCGCCGCGGCGCGGAACCGGCGCGGCGCCCGCCGCCGCGCCGCAGTCCGGCGCCTCGCCAGGCGCCGGCCGTTCCCTTCCCCAACCCCACCCATCGCGGGGACGCGGGCCGATCGGGCCCCGCCCGGGCGGCCCCGCGCCCCCGCGGTTCCGAAAATGCGCAGAGTCGTCATCACCGGCATGGGCGTCCTTTCGCCCATCGGCAACTCCCTCGACACCTTCTGGAACAACGCCGTCGCCGGCGTGAACGGCATCGGCACGATCACGAAGTTCGACATCTCGGGCGGCTTCCCCGTCACGATCGCCGGCGAGCTCAAGGGGTTCGTCGCCTCCGACTACATGGACGCGAAGACGGCCCGCCGCTCGGCGCAGTTCACGCAGTACGCGGTCGCCGCGGCGAAGATGGCCGTCGACGACGCGGGCATCGACTTCAAGGCCGAGCCCGACCCCTACCGCTGCGGCTGCACCGTCGGCTCGGGCGTCGGCGGCATCGAGATCACGGAGACCGAGGTGCTGCGCATGGAGCGCGGCAAGACCTCCAAGGTCTCGCCCTTCTCCATCCCGGAGATGATCGCCAACATGGCGGCGGGCACGATCGCGATCGAGCACGGCCTGCGCGGCCCCAACTACGGCGTCGTCTCCGCCTGCGCGACGGGCCTGCACAGCATCGGCGCGGCCTTCCGCATGATCCAGCACGGCGAGGCGGACGTCATGCTCGCCGGCGGCGCCGAGGGCCCGATCTGCCCGATCGCCGTCGCCTCCTTCGCGGCGCTGCACGCGCTCTCGACGCGCAACGACGACCCGGCGCACGCCTGCCGGCCGTTCGACAAGGACCGCAACGGCTTCATCATGTCCGAGGGCGGCGCGGTGCTCGTCCTCGAGGAGTACGAGCGCGCGAAGAGGCGCGGCGCCCGCATCTACTGCGAGGTCGCGGGCTTCGGCCAGACGTGCGACGCCTACCACATGACCGCCCCGATGCCCGACGGCGAGGCCGGCGCGCGCGCGATGAGGAACGCGATGGCCGAGGCGGGCGTCGACGGCGCCGCCGTGGACTACATCAACGCCCACGGCACCTCGACGCAGATGAACGACAAGGTCGAGACGCTCGTCATCAAGAAGGCGCTCGGCGAGGAGGCGGCCCGCAAGGTCTCGATCTCCTCCACCAAGTCGATGACCGGGCACCTCCTGGGCGGCACGGGCGCGCTCGAGACCGTCGCGTGCGCCAAGGCGATCGAGACGGGCGTCATCCCGCCGACGATCAACTACACGACGCCGGACCCCGACTGCGACCTGGACTACACGCCCAACACGGCGCGCGAGCGCCGCGTCGACGTCGCCCTCAACAACTCGCTCGGCTTCGGCGGCCACAACGCCGTCGTCGCGCTCCGGCGCGTCTAGCGCGCCCCGGAAGGAAGACAACGGAAGGAAGGGAACACGCGATGGCGCACAAGGCCGAGGACGCGGGCAAGGAGGAAGAGCGCACGGGAAACTTCTCGATCCTCGCGATCGCCATGGAGTGGCTCCATCGCCTTTCGTTCCTTTCGACGGGAGCCGCCGTCCTGCTCTCGCCGTGGGCGTTCGCCTCGGTGGAGCGGTGGTGGTTCTGGCCGATGTTCGGCCTGTTCGCGCTCTCGTTCCTCCTCACCGGCGCCGCCTGCCTGCTCGACACGTCGATCCTCTCGCATTCGGAGCCGCGCATCCACCACCGCCACATGCCGCTCCGGGCGTTCGTCGCGCTCGGGCTGTGCCTGCCGTTCGCGGCCTACCTGCTGGGCCGGCTCTGCTTCCCGTCCGGCCCGAACTCGCCGATGGTGGCGATGGAGGCGGAGCGGAGCGCGCTGCTGATGCTGACGCCCGTCGGCATCGGGCTCGTGCAGCTGCTCTCCTCCCGTCCGCGCTGGCGCCACACGCTCCTGTGGCTTCTGCTGGCGGACATCGCGATCGCGGCGGTCTACGGGCTCGTCAACCACTTCCTGACCGACGACACGCAGATCCTGTGGGTCGCGGCCAACGACTTCAACTACCGCGGGCGGCTCAGCGGGCCGTTCTACTGCCCGAACCACTGGTCGGCGTGGGTCGGCGCGGGCATCTGCCTGCTGCTCGGCGCCGCGTGCACGGCGGGGGTGCGGTGGTGGAAGGCGCTGCTGTTCGCGCTCGCGGCGGCCGCGCTGCTGCCGGCGGACTTCCTCTCGCTCTCCCGCGGCGGCGTCGCGTCGCTCGTCGTCGCCGTCGCGCTCGTGCTCCCGTTCCTCTCCTTCCGCGGCCGCGCCGTCTGGAAGCGCGCGATCGCCGCGGCCGTCGTGGTCGCGGCCGTGGTCGCCGGCGCGCTCTACGCGCGCTACGGGCGCATCGAGCCCTCGGTGCCGGTCGGCCGCGTCGCGTCCATCCGCTTCGTCGACCCCTGGCGGGCGCTGATCGTCGCGCCGGACGGCACGCCCGTCCCCGCGGACGTCTTCGCCTACGAGGACGGCGGGTTCAAGTTCCGCGACGAGGCGGGCGTCGCCCGCTTCGCCCCGACGAACCTCGTGAAGAGCGTCTCCTTCCGCCTCGAGGAGCGCCTCCGCCCCGCCCTCCGCGCCCCGGCGAAGCCCGGCTTCGCGCGCCTTTCCGCGGAGGTCTCCGCCGATCCGGACAAGGCCTTCGGGAGCCGGCGCACGATCGGCGGCTGCACGCTGCGGTGCGACCCGGCCCGCGTCGCGAAGGACGGCCTCCTCGAGGTGCGCGACGCCGCCACCGGCGAGGCCGCGCCGTTCCGCTTCCGCGCGACGCCCGCGCTGGCACGCGTCCTCGCGGAGGAGCCGCTCCTCGCGGAAGGGCGCGCCGTCCCGTGCGCGCTGTCGTTCCGGCTCGACCGCGATCCGGCCGACCCCTCCGCGGCGCTCGCGACCGTGGAGCGCGCGGACCTGCGCGACGCGTCCGGCGCGACGCTCCGGACGCCCGCCGCGCCGAAGCCCGACGAAATCGTCTTCACGAGCGAAACGAAGATCCCCGCCGAGGTCCTCGGCTACGCGAACGGGCGCCTGCGCTACGCCTCCGCCAACCCGCTCATGCGCCGGCTCTCCACCCATCCGCTCTGGCGCGCATGGGAGGAGTCCTGGTCCGTCGGCGAGTTCCGCGCGCGCCTCGCGGACGCCTTCTGGCACCAGTTCGACCGCGGCATCTACATCGCCTCCGCGCTCCGCGCGTGGCGCAGCAACCCCGTATGGGGCATCGGGCCGGGGCAGCACTCCAACCGCTGGGCGGAGTTCGCGGCGACGCCGGACGGCGTCGTCCCGCAGAAGGAGGACTGGTCGGACCTGCGCCGGCCGCGCCAGATCAACGACGAGTTCCACCTCTACGAGGTGCACAGCGACTGGACGCAGCTGCTGGAGGAATTCGGCATCGTCGGGCTCGCGCTGTTCCTGATTCCGGTCGTCGGCGTGGTCGCGATCCTCGTCTCGCGGCAGCGCCGCGTGGCGGAGGGCGACGCCTCCGCGCTCGCGCGCTCGCTCCCGCTGGGCGCGCTGCTCTGCGTCGTCATGATCGCGCTGCAGTCCTTCGGCGACTTCAGCCTGCAGACCCCGGCCGTCGTCTGGACGCTCTCCTTCGTCGTCTCCGCGGCGATCCTCGAGAGCGGCCAGCGCCACTGACGCCGTTCGGCGGGCCATCGGCGCCCCCGCGGCGCACCGCCCCCACCCCACCCCGCACCGATCCGATGAAGAACGCCACCCTCATCCTCGACAAGGATTTCGCCGTCGGCCGGGTCGACCCCCGGATCTACGGCTCGTTCATCGAACACCTCGGCCGCGCCGTCTACGGCGGCATCTACGAGCCAGGCCACCCGACCGCCGACGCGGACGGCTTCCGCGGCGACGTGATCGCGAAGGTGCGCGAGCTCGGCGTCCCGGTGGTGCGCTACCCGGGAGGCAACTTCGTCTCCGCGTTCGACTGGGAGGACTCCGTCGGCCCGCGCGAATCCCGCCCCCGCCGCCTCGACCTGGCGTGGGGGACGACCGAGACGAACGAGGTCGGCCTGCACGAGTTCGCCCGCTGGGCCGCGAAGGCCGGCGCGGAGGTCATGTACGCCGTCAACCTCGGCACGCGCGGGGTCGACGCCGCCCGGAGCGTCGTCGAGTACGCGAACCACCCCGGCGGGAGCCTGTGGTCCGACCGCCGCGTCCGCAACGGCGCGAAGGAGCCCTTCGGGATCAAGCTCTGGTGCCTCGGCAACGAGATGGACGGCCCGTGGCAGCTCGGCCACAAGACCGCGCGCGAATACGGCCGGCTCGCCAACGAGGCGGCCATGGCGATGAAGCGCGTCGACCCGGCGATCGAGCTCGTCGCCTGCGGCAGCTCCGGCCACGACATGCCGACGTTCGGCTCGTGGGAGTACGAGACGCTCGACGAGTGCTACGACAACGTGGACTACGTCTCGCTGCACCGCTACTACGGCAACCCGACGGGCGACACGCCGAGCTTCCTCGCCAGCGCCATCGACCTCGACGGCTTCATCCGCGAGGTCGTCGCGACGTGCGACGCGGTCGCGGGGAAGCGGCATGCGAAGCGGAGGCTCCACCTCTCCTTCGACGAATGGAACGTCTGGTACCATTCGAACCGGCAGGACGAGGAGGTCCTCAAGGCGAAGAAGTGGGGAAGGGCGCTGCCGCTCCTGGAGGACGTCTACAACTTCGAGGACGCGCTGCTCGTCGGAACGATCCTCACGACCTTCCTCAAGAACGCCGACCGCGTGAAGATCGCGTGCCTCGCGCAGCTCGTGAACGTGATCGCGCCGATCATGACGCGCACGGGCGGCGGCTGCTGGGCGCAGACGATCTTCCACCCGATGCTCCACGCGAGCCGCTACGGCCGCGGCACGTCGCTACGCCCGCTCGTCTCCTCGCCCGTCTACGAATGCCGCGCGTACGGCGCCGTTCCGCTCGTCGAGGCGGCCGCGACGCTCGGCGACGACGGATCGCTGACGCTCTTCGCGGTGAACCGCTCCCTCGCGGACGACGTCGCCCTGCGCTGCGACCTGCGCGCGTTCGGGCCGCTGCGGCCCGCGGAGCACCTCGTTCTGCACCACGACGACGTCAAGGCCGCCAACACCGAGGCGCGCCCGGACGAGGTCCGCCCCGCGCGCCGCCGCGCGCCGCGCCTGGACGGCGGCCGCGCGACCGTGCGTCTTCCGGCCCTGAGCTGGAACGTCGTCCGCTTCCTCCCCTGATTCCGCCGGAACGGAACCCGGCCGGGACCGGGCGGAGCTATGCCAGGAGCGCGGCGACGGCGCGGGCGGCGGGGATGGAGGCGAGGCAGGCGCCGGTGCCGAGGGGGCAGTCGCGGCGGCGGCAGGGCGAGCGCGGGCATTCGGGCTCCGCGCGGAGGACGGCGTGGCGGGGTCCGTAGGGGCCCGTCCGGTCGGCGGAGGTGGGGCCGAAGAGCGCGACGCAGCGCACGCCGAGCGCGGCGGCGAGGTGCATCGGGCCGGAGTCGTTGGTGAGCAGCGCGGAGCAGCGGGCGAGGAGCCCTGCGGAGGCGAGGAGCGAGAAGTCGCCGCAGTGGTTGGCGGCGGGGACGCCCGCGGCGTCGACGATCGCCTGCGCGCCGGCGCGGTCGCCGGGGCCGCCGAGGACGTGAACGCGCGCGCCGCGCCCCTCGACGAGGAGGCGGATCGCCTCGGAGAAGCGCTCGGGGGGCCAGTTCTTGGAGGCCCAGCGCGAAAAGGGGGCGACGGCGATGCGCGGCCCGGAAAGGCCGGCGAGGGCGGGCGCGAGCGCGTCGGGGTCGACGTCGGGCACGTCGATCGGGAAGCGCGGCTCGGCGGGGACGGGGAGCCCGAGGTGCCGCAGCACGTCGAAGCATTCGTCGATCGCGTGGCGGCCCTTGTCGCGCCGGCCCGCGAGCTCGGTGTAGAACAGGGACGACCCCTCGCGGGCGAAGGAGGGGCCGATGCGGCGCGGCGCGCGCGCGGCGCGGGCGACGAGGGCGCTCTTGAGCAGGCCCTGGAAGTCGACGACGAGGTCGTAGGGGCCCTCGCGCCGGATCGCGCGCAGGGCGGACGCCCATTCGCGGAGGCGGGAGGGGCGCGGGACGGGCAGCACGCGGTCGACGCAGGAGAAGGCGCCGACGAGGGACGCAAAGGCCGGCTGGACGGCCCAGTCGATGCGGGCGTCCAGCCGGTCGTGCAGCTCGGCCGCCGCCGGAAGCGCGTGGAGCGTGTCGCCGAGCGAGCTGAGCTTGACGACCAGGAGGCGGCGGGCCATGGGAGAGGCTACTCCGCGCCGTCCTCCGGCTCGGCCTCGTCGGCGGCCGCGTCGAAC
>CAMOEO010000138.1 GCA_946612175.1 uncultured Verrucomicrobiota bacterium | reverse complement strand
GGCGGCGCCGGTGCGCTCCGGGTCGTCGTTGCCGTCGGTGTCGTTCACGCAGATCTGCGGGATGGTGCGGCCGGCGATCGCGGCCTCGATCGCGGGGAGGTTCGCGGTCGTGAGGTCGACGAGCGTCCCGCGCCCGCGGCCGCGGACCGGGGAGAAGCGGCCCGTGGCGAGGTTCCAGGCGTGGACGACCCACTGGTTCACCTGGTCGTCGGTGCGGAAGCGGCGGGCCGACGTGGCCGCGAGGACGTCCGGCCGCGCCTCCCAGATCGCGGCGAGCGTGGACTTGAGCATCGGGAAGGAGAGGTGCCCCCACCCCTTCACGGGGAGCGTCCCGTTCACGAGCAGGCACGCGAGGTTCCGCGCGGCGCGCGCCGGGCCGAGCCGGAACGGGTCGATCCACTTGCGGGCGTGGCGGCGCAGGAGCGCGGGGACGTCGAGGCACTGGTGCAGCAGCGCGTAGTCGTTGAAGACCGTGCGGTTCGAGTTGTTGAAGCCGACGCGCCGCGGGTAGCCCAGGTCCGCCGGCAGGCGCGGCAGGCCGCGACGGAAGAAGAAGTCCGGGCCGACGGGCCGAAGGAGGAACATGTCGTCGTTGAAGAAGACGAACCGCTCGGCGAGGTCCCCGATGCGGTGCAGGTTCATCTCGATCGGCCGCGCGTTGAAGGTGGGGAGCCACTCGGCGGGGATGAAGTCGCGGTGGTCGACGAGGCGCAGCTTCGGCGCGGATTCGTCGAGCCAGTCCGGCTTCTGCCCGGCCGTGACGAGGAAGACCTTCCGCACCCACGGCGCGCACGCCTCGACCGCGCGGAACCAGTGCCGGAGCGTCCCGAAGTCGCGGTAGCGGCACGCGGCGTTCGCGCCGCCCGCGCCCTTTTCGCCGTCCCCGCCGCCCTCGGGACGGAACCGGCGCCGGCTCTCCAGCCACGCCGGATCCGCGCCGTCGACCCACGTGACGACGAAGTCGATGTCGGAGGATTCGTTCATGCGGTGCGTCCTTTCCGGGATCGGAATGCCGCGGCGAGGTCGCGGCGGAAGAGGGCGAGGACGGCCGCGCCGGAGAAGGCGGCGGCGGCGGCGGCCTTGGCGAGGAGGCCGGCGAAGCCCGAGAGCGGGACGAGCCGCGCGCAGCCCCACGTGGCGGCGCAGAGCGCGACCGCGAGCGCCGCGAAGCGCGCCTGCCGGCCCCAGTAGGCGCGCGCCTCGGCCGGGCCGAAGAAGCGCGTGAAGAGCACGCGCGACTCCCACGGGATCTGGATGAGGACGTAGGAGAGGATGGTCGAGAGGATGACGCCGTCGAGCTTCCACTCGTCCGGCAGCAGGATCACGAAGGCGACGTTCATCGCGAGGTTCGCCGCGCCGCCCACGAGCGGCTTCCAGCGGTCGGGGCGCCAGAGCGCGGCCGCCGTCTTGAACGTGAGCAGCATCTGCCGCGCCTGGTTCACGTAGAAGTAGACGACCATCAGCAGCGGCGTCGCGAAGTGCCGCGCGAGGTCGGGGTTGCCCTTCGTCCACACCGCGATGAACGGCTGGTAGAGCGCGGTCATCATCGCCGAGCACCACAGGATCGCGACGAGCGAGAGCCGCAGCGCCTTGAGGAAGGTGCGGAAGTTCGCCTCCTTCGATTCGGTGTGGATGCGGTTGCCGAAGCCGCCCGTCATCGCGTTGTAGACGGTGGCGACGAACCCCGCCACGGCGGTGACGACGTAGTAGTAGTTGCCGTAGGCCGCGACGGCGACGAGGCCGAGGAACGCCGAGACGACGAGGTTGTCGGTCTGGTAGGAGATCACGCCGCCGACCTTGTGCATGAAGATGTGGCGCACGTCCGCGACGACCTGCCGCCGCTTCTCGGGCGCGAGCGCGCCGCGCGGGCCGATTTTCGGGAAGAGCCGCTTGGACTGCACCATGATCGCGACGTTCGTGAGCGCCGTGAAGAGCACGGTCGTGCCGACGTAGAGGTAGTAGCTGCGGGTCAGGACCAGCACGAGCACGACCGCGGCGAACTGCGCCAGCGCGAGGACCGTCCGGACGTTCATCGCGACGTCGCCGCGCTGGTAGGCGCTCAGGACGGGCCCGCGGTAGGCGAAGACGAAGTAGCTCAGCGCCGAGTTGGCGAGGTGCACGAGGTAGAGGACGTGCAGGTCGACGTCCGGCGGGACGGCGCCGTGGACGAGGTGCCGCAGGAACGGCAGCAGGCACAGCCCGATGCACAGCACCGCGGTGCCGATCCAGCGGTAGACGGTCCGGTAGAAGCCCAGGTAGGCGCAGACGAGCTCCTCGTCGTCCTCCGCGATGGGCTTGTACATCGAGCTCACGATCGCGGTGCTGAAGCCGAGCTCGGCGAGCGAGAGGACGCCGAGCACGGAGCCGAAGAGACCGTTGAGGCCGAGGTAGGCGGGCCCGAGCAGCCACAGGAAGAGCGTCCGGTTGACGAACGGGATCACCGTCTTCACGCCGTTGTTCACGGCGGAGGCGAGCATGTTGCGCCGGGCGTTGCGCGCGAAGTCGAGCTTCATCGCCCGGAGATCCTCCGCAGCAGCAGGTCGAGCCGGAAGGCGAGGCGGTAGCGCAGCCAGTAGGCCTTTTGCACGAGGCGGAAGCGCCAGAGGCCGTTCTGCGGGCGCGGGATCGTCGAGTCGTCCCCGCGCGTCCGGGCGCAGGGGCGCGAGGCGACGAGGACGCGCACGCCGCAGCGGGCGAAGGTCGACCAGGCGTCGCACGGCACGGCCATCGGCGTAAGCAGCTCCGCGAGGCGGCGCCCGGCGGCGGCGTTGAGCGCGTAGGCGTGCGCGCACCAGGAGCGGCCGACGTCGCGCGTCGCGAGCAGGTCGTACCACGTCCCCGCCGGCTCGCGCGCGGGCCGCGGCATCCCGCGGTGAAGGAGCCACACGGTCGGGACCGCGGGGTCGTCCGTGCGCTCCGCGTCCGCGAGCAGCGCCCGGAGTCCCTCCGGCTCGAAGAAGACGTCGTCCTCGAAGACGGCGGCGACGGGTGCACCGCCAGCGAACGCGGCGTCCCACGCCTTGCGGTGGGAGAGCGTGCAGGCGATTTCGCCCGGACGCACGCGGCGCGCGTTGGCGAGGTAGAAGTGGACGGGCGGCGCCGTGCGGCGGCGCTCGGCGTCCGACATCGCCCTCGCGTCCACCGCCGGCACGCGCTCGAACGCGAGGCCGGCGTCGGCGAAGAGCTTCGCGGTGTCCGCGAGGCGCTCCGGCGCGCGGTCGAGGTTGATGACGAAGAGCTTCATCGCGGCAGGAGGGCGCGGACGAGGTTCACGGCCTGGATCGCGCGGGTGTGCAGCGCGCCGGGGTGCGGGGTGCGGAGGCCGAGCTTGTGCGGCGGACGGCCGGGGTCGCGTCCCGCAAGCTCCCGCATCAGCGCGCGGTAGGCCTCGCGGTGCGGCACGACCTTCGCGAGCCACGCGGCGCGGACGCGCCACGGGTCCGGCGGCGCGGCGAGCCAGCGCTCGATGCCGGCGCCGACGGCGTCCGGCGTCGCCTCGACGGAGGCGACGAACTCCGGCGGATACACGACGTCGCGCCCGCCGAGCGCGGGCGTGTCGACGACCGGGAGGCCGCAGAGCAGGTATTCGCTCGAGGCGAAGCACGCGCCCTCGCGCGCGGAGAGCGCCAGGCCGCAGCGCGCCCGCGCGAGCAGCGCCGAGATCTTCGCGCCGGAGAAGAACGGCATCCACGTCGCGCCGGTGAAGCGCTCGCGCATCTCGCGCACGTAGTCCGCCTCGTCGGGGCGCGTCTGCGCGCCGAGGAAGAGCAGGCGCGGCGCGAGCGCGGGCGGGATCAGGCCGTGGCGCTTGAACGGGGTGAGGCGCGCGATGTAGGCCGCGTCGTAGCGCTTCGCGGCGCGGATCGGACGGTAGCGGCGCTCGTCGAGGAACGCATTCTGGTGGACGAAGCGCGCCTCGACGCCGCGCCTGCCGAGCGCCTCGCATTCCTTCTCCGTGTTGCCCAGCGCGATGACGCGCGCGGAGGCCGGCGCCTCCGCGCGGAAGGCGGCCACGGCGGCCGCAAGACGGTCCGCGGCCTCGTCGCTCTCGTGCTCGAAGCCGAGCTGCAGCAGGAACACCGCGCGCGGCCGTTCCCGCGCGAACGCGGCCAGCTCGCCGACGTGCGCGGCGAAGTCGCTGTCGTAGGCCGCGAATACGGGCGGATCGGCACAGAGAAGCGCAACGGCTCGCCGTGCGAGCAGGTCGGGCAGTCCGGAAGTCGCATTCATGCGCTCAATTCTACCAAAAGGGCCGCACGGCGACAAGACTTCTCCCGCTCGTTCCGCGGGCGTTGGTCGCCCCGCTCGCGCGAAATCTCTCCACGATGAACGAAGCCTTGCCTCGCGGAAGAAGGCGTGGTAGAATCTGCGCCATTAACGATCGAACGTCTTGAACGCGGCGGCACACGCCGTTTTCGAAGGAAAGAGAATGGCAGACAATCGGCATTTGGCTTTCGTGGTGTTCGTCCTCCACGTCCTCGCGGCGGCTTGGGACAAGTCGCCGTCCGAAGTCTATGCCATCTGCAAGGACTCCGCGGCGGTGGACGGTTATCTCATCCCCCATTACGACGTCCTGCACTCGCTCGGCGCCAACGCCCTCATCGAAGACCTGACGGAATACGTCCGCGAAAGGGGTGTCCGCCTGTGATCGTATTCCACGGTTCGACGCTCGAAATCCGCAATCCCGACGCCGTCCACTCCAAACGGTTCCTCGATTTCGGGCCCGGATTCTACGTGACGAGCTTCCGCGAACAGGCCGAGCGGTGGGCGCGGCGGAAGAGCGCTCGACGCGGCGGGCCGTCCGTTCCTGTCGTCAACGAATACGAACTGGACGACGACTTCGCAGGCTTCTCGGTCCTGCGGTTCGGCGAGGCGGACGAAGCGTGGCTCGATTTCGTCTGCGACTGCCGCGATGGAAAAGACGTCCATTCGCCGTTCGACGTCATCATCGGGCGAGTGGCCGACGACGACGTGTTCCGGACCGTCCAAAGCTGGCGGCAGGGCGACATTTCCAAATCGCGCGCGCTGGAACTGCTCCGGTTCGCCGTTCCCAACGACCAGATCGTCCTGAAGACGGATCGGGTCCTTTCGGAGAAACTGCGTTTCGTCCGCTCGTATCGGATTCCGCGGGAGGCCTGAATGGACGCGCCGAAATACAACGTCCGGATCGACACCTACAAGGAACGGCTCGAAGAGCGCATCATCGCCCGTCTGGCCGAGCTGGCGTCGCTTCCGATCGAGAAGGCGATGGACGTCTTCTACTCCAGCCGGCTGGCCCGACAGATCGAGGAAGGTTCGCTCGGCCTGGAGAACCTGGACTACAAGTATCTCGCCGACGACCTTCTCGAAAACGAATCCGAGTTGCTGCCTCCGCCCCCGGTTCCCCGTCCCGCGCCGGAATCGTGAAGGCGTGGCGGGGTGGGCACCCCGCCACGGGCGGGCGCGATGTCGTTGAGATACGAGATCATCGCGAAGAGGATGACGAGGACGAAGAGGTTGAGGGGCTGGCGGAAGACCCATTCGAAGCAGCTTTGCAGGTAGGCGGCGACGAGGCCGCCGGCGAGGCCGGCCGGGACGAAGGCCCACGGGGTTCCGCGCAGCGATCGCGCAAGGGGGATGCACCTGAACAGGTGCCACGCGAACCAGGCGAGCAGCGCCAGCAGCGCCGGGATGCCGCATTCGGCGGCGGTCAGCAGATAGACGGTCTCGACGAGGGCGTCGGAGGTATCGCCGCCCCAGTCGCGCACGCGGCCGGCGCGCTCGGCGTATTCGTAGGGCGGGTTGATCTTGATGCCCCAGTTGTTGAGGCCGACGCCGCGCAGCGGCTCGTCCTTCACCATCTCCCACGCGCAGAGCGCGAGCTCGACGCGGGTGGAGCCGGACTCCTTCGGGGCGGTCTCGAAGCGCTGCACGATCCGCGGGGCCATCGCGGCGAGGGCGACGAGGCCCGCGACGGCGAGCGGCGCCGTCCGCGCAAGCCACCGGCGGGGGCGGACCCGGACGACGCAGAGCAGCCACGCGAGCCCGTAGCCGACGGGCATCAGCGCGAGCGCCATCCGCGAATACGAGCGCACGGCGGCGGCGGCGGCGCAGAGGAAGCCGGCGAGGCACAGCCGCCCGAGCCGCGTCCCCGCGCCGTGCTCGACGTAGCCCGCCAGGAACAGGCAGCCGAGGAGGTTCATCGCGACGGCCATGCTGTTCTGGTGCGGGAAGAGCCCGTGCGGCTGCCAGACGCCCGCGACGTGCGCGCGGACGACGACGGCGAAGTTCACGGCGGCGAACGCGGCGAGCGCGCGCAGCACGGTGCGCAGGTCGTCCGTCGCGCGCAGGTAGCTCCGGACGGCGAGGTAGAGCACGTAGAGAAGCGCCATCTTCCAGACCTCGAAGAGCCCGAAGAGGACGTTCTCCGCCGCGGAGAGGCTCGGCAGGCAGAGCAGCGCGTAGAGCAGAAAGAGCGCGGCGCCGCGGTCCGGCACGAGGCGGCGGAGGCGCCCGGAGAAGGCGACCGCGCCGAGCAGCGAGAAGGCCATCAGGTGGGCGAGGCTCACCTCGAGGCCGCGCGAGGTCCCGCGGTAGTCCGGGTGCGCGAGGAAGTTGATGGAGGTGGCTTCGTAGAGGCACATCGCCGCGACGACGCCGACGAACGCGTAGCGCATCCATCGCCGGTTCTGCGCGAGCAGGAAGGCGAAGGGCGGGACGCAGAGCGCCGCGGCGGCGAAGACGAGCCCCTTCATCACCAGCTTCCGGACGGGAAGGCCGCGTGCCGCGGCGCCGGCGCGCCGAACCCGCCCGCGCCGCCGGCCTCGGCCGGCGGGACGTGCACGATGTCGCCGGGCAGGACGCGCACGTCGCGCTTCTCGCCGGCGAGGATGCCGTCCACGTCGACGCGCCAGACGCGCGGGCCGTCCGGCCCTTCGCGCACGACGAGCGCGGAGCCCCACGCCGTCTCGAGCCGCCAGCCGGACTCCGCGAGCGCGCCGACGAGGCTCCGGCCGCCGCCCGCGCAGGGCAGGACGCCCGGCTTGCGCACCTCGCCGCAGATTGTCACGCCGGCCTCCTCGCGGCGGGCGAGGAAGACGTAGTCGCCGGGGCGGACCTTGACGTTCTCGAGCGGGTCGCCGCGCTCGACGGCGGCGCGGAAGTCGACGGGGACCGCGGCGCCGCCGCGCACGAGGACGGAGCGCGCCAGGTCCGCGTCCGGCGCGGCGCCGGCCAGCGCGCAGACGTCCGCGAGGCGCGTGCCGTTCGAGACCGGGACGGCGCCCGGCCGCGCGACGGCGCCCGCGACGGTCGCGTTGCGGCTCGCGACCTCGAGCGCGGAGACGCCGGCGACGGGATGCTTCACGAACGGCTCGAGCCCGCGCTCGATCGCGTCGCGCGCCTCGGCGATCGTGAGCCCCGCCACGGAGACCTGCCCGAGGAAGAGCAGGCCGACGGAGCCGTCGGGCCCGACGACCGCCGCGCCGCCGATGTCGGGGTGGTCCTGGACGCGCACCTCGATGCGGTCGCCCGGACCGATCCGGTAGGGCGGGTCGGGCTCCGCGGCGAGCGCGGCGAGCGCCTCGCGGCGGCGCGCCTCGGCCTCGCCCGCGGCGGGCGCGGCGGCGTCCGCGGCGGCGGCGGGGTCGTCGGCGGAAAGCTCCGCGAGGCCGCCGTAGAGCCGGTCGGCCGAGCCGCCCGAGAGGCAGCCCTGGAGCAGGAGCGCGGCGAGCGCCGCGGCGACGGTCGATGCAGGAATCCGTTTCATCATTCAGTCCTCCGATTTCGCGCCGGCGGCGCCGGACGCGCGTTCGACCGCGATCCCCGCGGCGGGGCGG
>CAMOEO010000137.1 GCA_946612175.1 uncultured Verrucomicrobiota bacterium | reverse complement strand
ACGTATTTGATGGGGTCTCCGGCGCGCGAATTTGGGCGCAGCGACTGGGCGAACTCCGTCTGGTTGTCCAGCAGGGACACGAACTCGCCGGCCTGTCCGCCGATTGTCCGGAAGTCGAACCCGATGTCGCGCGCGTCGGCGCTGTGGGTGAGGATGCCGTTCGCGTCAATCACGCAGAGTTCGTCCACCCGCAGCTCGTTCGCCACCTCGCGGAGGCGGGCGACCGACGCGGCCGGGTCCTGCCAGACCGGCTCGGCGCGCAGCGCGGGGATGCGGTCGCGGAAGATCATCGCCTGGCGGACCAGGCGGCGGTCAACCGCCTCGGTGATGGCTCCCTTGACGTCCTCGAACGCCATGTCGATGAGGCGGTTGGCGTCGCGCGCCGTCATGCGGTCGTGCATGAGCCACGTGAGCGCGAGGGAGGCGAGGAACGCCGCGCCGACGGCGAGCGACAGGCGGAGTGCGAGAGGGCGGTCGATCTTCATTGCGCGGTTCCTCCGTTGCGCTGGCGGATGGCGTCGTTCACGGCCTCCAGGAGGTCGGGGCGGCCCTTGCGGACGCCGATGCCGTAGAACTCGCGCGTTTCGAGGGGCGTGACGGCGAGCGCGCCGCCGGAGGCCGCCGCGGCCGTGGCGAGCGCCGGCCGGTCGTAGAAGACGGCGTCGAGGCGGCCGGCGCGGAGGTCCTCCTCGGCGTCGTGCAGCGACTCGTAGCGGAAGGGGTCGATGCCGTGGCGCGTGATGTAGACATCGCCGGACATGGAGTCGACGACGCCGACGCGGAGCGATTCGGCGCGGATCATCGTGGGCGGCTCCTCGCCGGCGCGGTAGAGGAACACGCAGCCCTCCTCGGCGTAGGGGATCGAGAAGTCGACGTTGCGGCGGCGGCCGTCCAGGATCGTGATCGCGGCGGCGGCGAAGTCGGCGTCGCCGTTCTTCACCGAGGAGAGGATCTCGGAGAAGGGGAGGATGCGGATCTCGAGTTCCCGGCCGAGCTTCGCGGCGGCGGCGCGGACGATCTCCACGTCGATTCCGGCGGGTTCGCCCGTGGCGGGGTCGAGATAGGTGTAGGGCGGCACCTCCGGCATGAAGGCCAGGACGAGGGGGCCGCGCTCCGGGCGGTCCGGCGCCGGGGCCGCGGGCGCCGCCCCGGGGGCCGCGCCGCCGCACCCCGCCACGGCGAGGGCGGCCGCCGCGGCTCCCGCGGCGAGGAGGTGCAGGGCATGTCGGTTCATCGTGGGATGCATCGGGTTGCGTTGCAGACCCCGGCATTCTACACGAACCCGGCCCGCGGCGCCACAGAAAAGCGCGCCGGGTGACTCGCCAATGGAAACGCCGCTTTGCCAGAACTGCGCGCGCTTCTACTGGGCCTGGGGCCGCCGGTGCAGGCGCCCGGCCATCGGGACCGGCGGGAACCAGGTGGCGCCGGGGGCGATGGCGAAGGGGCCGCCCGGCGCGGAGAAGCGGGCGTCGGGATGCTGCACGCCGTCGTCGCCGATCCAGAACGTGCAGGCGGCGAGGGAGGGGTCGTGGGTCGAGAACACGAGGCGCGAGCCGTCCGCAAGGCCCCAGTAGCACTCCACGAGGCCGTCGGCCCGGTTCGGCACGCGCGGAAGGCGTTTCGGGGGCGAGTCTCCAAGCGCGAAGGGGCGCATCATGAGCTGGAGGACGCGCAGCGGCGCGTCGCCGAGGTTTTCGGCGGAAACGGTTTCGACGAGGATCCCGCGCATTCCCGGCGCCAGGGTGATCCGGTGCGTGACGGCGAACCGGGCGGCCTCCGCCTCGCCTTCGGCGCGGATGGTCGCGGAGACCGCGCCGGTGGCGTCGTCGCGGGCGAACGCGACGTCCGTGACGCGCGAGACGTCGGTGTAGTGCTCCCTGCCGTCGGGCGTCTGCCATTCAACGAGCGCGCCGCCCCACCGCGCGACGGGGGCCGCGCCGTCCCAGGCGATTGAACCGACCATGTCGCGTCCGCCGACGCGGCCGGAAAGGCGCACCAGGCCGTTGGAAAGGGCCCATGCGCCGTCGGCGCATTTCGACCACGAAACGGACTCGGCTTTCCGCGACGTCCGCGCCTCCGCGGCGTATCGCTCGGCCTCGGACGGCTCCGGCGGCGCATCGTGCGGCACGGGCGCGTCGCCTTCGGCGTGGATGCGGCCGGCGTCGGCGTGGAGGGCCGCGAACATCCGCGTGAGGCCTTCGTAGGGAACGCCCTGCTCGTTGACGAGGCCGTAGTTGCTGTCTTCGGGGAAATGGACGTTGCTCGCGCCGGCGCCGGGCTGGTCGTACCACATGAAGTAGTCGTAGCCGACGACGCCCGGCTCGGCGGCGAGCGTGCGCGCGAAGAGCTCCGAGGCGGCGACGCGCCCCTCCTGCGTCGCGTGGCGCTGCCCGGCGCCGGCGTAGCACGGGCGCCCGGTGTCGAGCGCCGGGAAGCTCCACTCCGTCACCAGAAGCGGCTTGCCGGCGCGCGCGCGGACGTCGCGCAGGCGCTCCGGGACGGTGCGACCGGCGCGGCCCACGCGCACTTCGTTGCGGGCAAGGTCGGCCCAAGGGTAGAGGTTGAAGCTGACGACGTCGCAGTATTTGCCGGCGATCTCGAAGACGCCGGGATCGCCCGCGCCGCGGTCGATGCCGGCGAAGCGGCAGCCGAGGATCAGGTGGTTCGGGTCGTGGCGCCGGATCGCGGCGGTGGTCTCGCGGAAGTAGGTTTCGGCGCAGAGGAGGAGGAACCGCCTCTTCGTTTCGCGGGTCACGGCGACCGGGGATGTCCCGTCGCGCCCTTTCCGCACGAACGCTTCCGCGGCCCGGCGGGCAGAGTGCTCGGGCGGCAGCGCCATCGCGCGGTCGAAGAGGCCGACGGCGGGATCGGCGGCGCCGCCGTGCCAGGCGAGCTCGTTGTCGAGGAACCACCCGGCGAGCCACGGGTCGTCCTTGTGCGGCGCGACGCGGCAGCGCGCGAAATGGTCGCAGAACTTCGGGAAGTCCGGGTGGAAGACGTTCGGGAACTGCGAACCCGGCGCTCGCCTGTTGGGCGCGATCCACCACTCCTGGTCCGCGAAGCCGAGGTTGTCCGAAAGGAACAGGCACGGGGTGTGCGCGAGACGCAGGCGGCGCAGTTCGGTCTGGACTTCGCCGGAGACGACGGCGAAGCCCCAGTCGGCGAGGCGGCGGGTCGTCTCGTCGGCCCACGCCGCGAGCGAGGGGTAGTTCGTCTCCACGAAGCGCCCGTACGGGCTGTAGCCGAGCGCCGAGCAGTACCACCCCTTCGAGCGCACGTGCTCGACGCCCGAGAGCCACACGGCGCGTCCGGCGGGATCGACGGCCCAGTCGCGGCCGCCGATGGTTTCGACGTGGAAGAAACCGGTCGCCTCGCCGGAAACGCCCGTTTCCGGGCCGACGGGGCGATACGGCACGGCGGGCGCCGGCGCGTCCGGCGACTTCACGAAGTCGAACGGAGACTTCGCCGCCGCAGCGAGCGCGGCGGCGAAGAAGATGGCGGCGAGAGCGAAGCGACGCATGGGGGGGACGGGAAGCGCCTCAGCGCACGATCAGGATGAGCGCTCGGCGGACGAGCGAAACCGTCCTGCCGGAGTAGGAAAGGTCGAATCCGCGCGGCATCGTCGGCACGGAGGCGAAGGTCCCGGTCACGGGGGCCCCGCGCACCAGGATGTAGGCGCGGTTCCGGTCGAGCGCGTCGACGCCGTCGCCGAACTCCAGCGAGAGCTTTGAAAGATCGACCGCGCCGGTGGAGACGAGCGTGTCGCAGGCGCCGTCGGGGCCGAAGTCCGCGACGAGCGTGCCGGATTGCAGCGCCGTGCCGTCGAGCGTCAGCGTGCCGACCGTGCCGACGCCGCCGGGGACGATCTTGCCGGAGACGGCGAGGGAGCCGCCGCGGACGGTGCCGGAGCCTTCGAGGCGCGTCGCGGACTGCGCGGTCGTCCCGAGATCGAGGACCGCGCCGGACGCGACGAGGAGATCGGTGGCGGGGAGCGTGGCGCCGGAGGCGAGGGCGAGCGTGCCGCCCTCGACGGCCGTCGCGGCGCGGTAGGCGTTCGCGCCAGAGAGCGTCAGTTTGCCTTCGCCCTGCTTGCGGAAGGCGAACGGCGCCTCCGCGCCGTCCTCGACGCTCTGCGCGAGGAGTTCGTCGGCGAGCTCCTCATGATAGACGCGGATGTCGTGGTAGGTGATCGCCGGGGCGGAGTCGTTCCAGAGGGAATAGCCGAGCCAGAAGCCGTTGGCCTGTTCGAAGCCGGTCGCCATCGAGACGTCCTTCGCGGTCGTCACGAAGTCCTGCGCGGGATTCGTCGGGACGCGCCCGACGAGCGTGCCGGTCTGCGCCTCGCGGATCTCGAAGCGGAAGTTCGTCTTCGTGCCGTTCGGAACGAGGACGACGGTGAGGTGGTAGGGCTTGCCGACTTCGAGGACCAGTCCCTGGAGGTGCCAGGAGAGGTAGTTGTCCTTGGTGCGGAGGAGCGGGTAGTACTTGCCGCTGGCGCTGTGGAGCGAGTGCGGGCAGAACCAGAGGTCGTTGATCGAACCGTCCGTGGTCTTGCCGTCGGAGCCGATGTCGAAGAGGCGCGCGTTGTTGACGAGCCGGTTGACCGTGAAGGTCATTTCGATCGTGTTCGGGGTGCCGTCCGTCGCGAGGACGTCGGTGCCGAGGTTCACGCGCGAGGTGCCGTGGGCGGTGCCGAGAAGCGTCACGCCGTCGTCGGTCCACTCCACATTCGAGCCGGAGGGGATCGTGGCGTCGGAGGAGCCGGCGGTGTCGGCGAGCGAGCCGTCGTCGAACGTCCAGCGGTGCGCGAGCGCGGCCTCGGACGAATCGGCGGCGGTCGGCGCGGCGAGCGGGCGCGTGATCGTGAAGTCGCCCTGGCCGGCGGTGTCGATCGCGCCGCCGAGCGCGGAGACCGAGACGCGCTTCAAGGAGGAGGGGAAGAGATCGGAGGCGTAGCGCGCGGAGTTGAGGCGGAGGGTGCCGCCGTTGAAGACGAGGGCGCTGTCGCCGGTGCCGTTGTAGAAGCCGGCGGCCTCGTACGTGCCGCCGCGGTGGAGGAGGACGGTCGCCTTGCCGGTGCCGGTGTTGGCGAGCGACGTGCCCATGACGGCGAGGTCCCTGAACACGCCGCCGTGGGCGACGGCCACGGTGCCGGTGCCGTATTCGGCGATGCGCATCATCACGTTGTCGGCGGGCTTCTGGTGGGTGAACGAGCCCCCATAGACGTTCAGGCGCCCGTTGGCGTTGCAGTCGGCGCCGTCGTTGCCGCGGCCGATGCCGAACCACTTCGCCACGGAAACCGTGCCGCCGGTCTGGTGCAGGAGGGCCTTGCCCCGGAAGCCCAGGACGTCGTTGTTGACGAACGTCAGCGTGCCGCCGCGCATGTTGTAGGTGAAGTCGTCGCCAACCGCGTCCGCGATGTGGGAATCTCCCGCAGCCGGTGCGACCGAGCCGCTCTCCTGGTTGAACGTTCCAAACTTGAACATCAACCTGTTGCCGGACGTCAGCGCCGCATCGTTCGTGATGGTGACGACGTGCGGACGGGCCGCGTTGTCGCCGATGTAGAACTGGGCGCCGGCGTGGAACGTGCCGCCGTCCACGAGCGTCGAGGCGCCGGATCCTCCGTAGGAGAAATCCCAGCCTTCCGTTGTCCGCTTGTCGCAGTTGAAGAACTTCGTCGTCGGGACGTTGCTGGCGTTCCGCCCCATGTAGAAGTCCTTCTGGACGCGGATCGTGGCGTTGGAGAAGACGACGTTGGCCGAATAATTGTTGAACTGGAAGGACTGGAAATCGACGGCGCGGGGGCTGGCCGAGCCGCGTGTGCCCACGAAGACGATGGTGCCGTATTCCCAGAAGCTGACGTTCGAGCCGGCGGTGGCTCCGGTGGAGTCTGTGACGGCGCCCAGGAACAGCGTCCGCCCGTTCTTCCCCGACGGCTTGAATTCGAACGCCTTGCCGTTGAGATCGACGCTATTGGCGACCGTGATGGTCTTGCCGCCGGTCGAGGGCAGAAGCCAACTGGACGGGTTGAAGCCGTCCACGCCCTTCACGAGCGTCCGGCCGTCGCCTCCGAAATTGATGGCGAGGTCCTGGCCGGACGGCGCGATGCCGGAATAGCCGAGAAGCGCGACGGTGCCCGCGCCGCTCGCGGCGACCGGCGCGGTGAAGGTCGCCGCCGTGTCTTGGAGAACGGCCGGAACGGAGCTGTTACCGACAATGTCGAGATGGCCGGCGGCGAGGCCGCTCTTTTCGTAGTTTGCCGTGACGTAGCCGTTGGAGATGACGAACCCGCCCGCGAAGACGTAGGTGTCGTCGGGGATGACGAGCGTTCCCTTGCCCGTTTTCACGACGCGGTCGGTGATCGTCGGGTCCGCGTTCGAGAACGTCTGCGTGCCGCTGGCGACGTCCACGACGAGGTCAGCGGCACGGGAAACGCCTGGAGTGACAAACGCGCAAAGAACCGCCGCGACGGCGTGGGCGGCGAAGCCGAGCGGATGCGGGCGGCGATGCCCGCGCAGGCGATCCTTGTATCCGAGGTGGGATGTTTTCATGGGTTGCTCCTGAGTGGATTCCGGCGCTGTCTCCTTTGGAGACCCGCCATGGCGCGATTCCGCGTCACGGCGACCATTATAGGTCGCGCATCCTTGAAACCGTCATTTTTCACCAAATTATTCGCACGGGCGAGTCAAAGGCGTGCGTGGTGGCGGCGCCACTCTCGCATCGACATGCCGAAGCGGCGCCGGAAGAGGCACCGGAGGGCGTGTTCGGAATCGAAGCCGCACATCCCGGCGATGGCGTCGATGCGGGTCTTCGTGCGCGTGAGGAGGGTGTCGACATGAGCCAGGCGGACGTGGAGGATTTCGTCGTAGGCCGAGTGGCCCATCGCCTCGCGGAAGCGGAGGTCGAAGAGGGAGCGAGAACAGCGGAAGCGCGAGGCAAGCTCGTCCGCGGAGAGTCCGTCGCAGGCTTCGCGCCGGATCATGTCGACGGCCTCGGACACGAATTGCGTGCGGCGCAGGAGCGAACGGGTGGATTCGTTGCGGACGACCATGCGGGGGCCGAAGGTGACGGAGACCGGGGGGTGGAGGCGTCCCGAGACAACGTCGCACAGCATCCGGGCGGCGAGCCATCCCTCGTGCTCGAAGTCGAGCTCGATGCTGGAGAGCCACGGGGCGAGCGGTTCCGATTGCCGCACGTTGTCGACGCCCAGCAGACGAACGTCGCGCGGGATGGCGCGATGGGCGGCGGCGAGGGCGACCGCCGTGCGGCGCGCCAGCGGATCGCTGACGGCGAAGACGGCCGTTCCCCGCGGCAACGAAGCCGCCCACGAGGCGAGGGCCGTGGAAGCTCCTGGCGCGGAATAATACGGCTGCAGGGACTGGAGGACGTCGATTCCCTTCTCGCGGGCCAGGGCGAGGAATCGCGCGGCCCGGACGTCGGAATACTCGATCGGGTCCGAGAACCGCACGAGCGCATGCGCCTTGGGACGCGCGGCCTCCAGCTCCCGGAATGCCATCTCGCCCACGGCCGCGTTGTCGAGCAGGACGGAGCAGACGTCACCGTTGGAAAACCCCGCCTGGCACTCCAGGTGAACGGTAGGCAGCCGACGGAGAACACCCTGAGGCACGGGCATTCGGCCGTCGGAGTGCGAGACGATGCATCCAACCGGCTTCCATTCGGCCAGCATGCGGCGAAGCGCATCGGCGGTGGCGTTTTTGCGGGCGACCGGCACGACGCGCATGCCGAGGACGCCCGCGTAGCGGCTCATCCCCGCCAGGCGCAGCCTGTCCACGGCATCCTTGGGACTGGCATTGATCACGATGATCGACG
>CAMOEO010000136.1 GCA_946612175.1 uncultured Verrucomicrobiota bacterium | reverse complement strand
CTCGCCGCGCTCCCCCGCCCCGCCGCCGTCTTCGCCGCCAGCAACGCGGCCGCGGCGGCCGTGACCCGCGCCGCGCGCGCCGTCCCGCTCCACATCCCGAAGGAGCTGTCGCTCGTCGCGTTCGGCAACTTTCCCCACATCTGCGAGAACGCCTCCCCTCCGATCACCTCGATCCAGTTCGACTTCGAGCGCATGGGATACCTCGCCGCGAAGGCGCTGGACGCGAACGCCCGTTCCGAGCGGGGCCCGCACGCGGAAGACGCCGTCGTCGGCCCGCTGCTTGTCGTGCGCCGAAAATCGACCTCGGGCCGCGGACGGCACGAGCCGTGGATCCTCAAGGCGGTGGAGATCATCCGCGCCGAGGCCTGCGAGGGGCTGTCGGCCGAGGACCTTCCCGAACGCCTCGAATCCCGGACCGGCGCGCCCGTCTCCCGCCGCAACTTCGACCGCCGCTTCCGCGAGGCGATGGGCCACACCGCCCAGGACGAAATCCTCCACGTCCGACTGGAAAGCGCCTGCGCGCTGCTCGCCCGGACCAGCATGCCCGTCATGGCCGTCCCGGATTTCTGCGGCTTCGGCTGCTACCGGGCCCTCGACGCGCACTTCCGGGCGCGCTTCCGGATGTCGATGCGGAAATGGCGCGCCGCGAACGCCTACTGACGGCGGCGGCCCGTGCGGCTGCAAAAACCCGGCCGATGCAAAAACTTGGCCGGATTTTGAAAATTTTCCCGTTGGCGCCCGCTATAATGCGCGGTAGACGAAAGGGACATGACATGAAAAAATCCATGACTGGCTCCCCCTTGGAGCACCTCGCCGTTCTCGCCGTCGCGACGCTTTTCGCCGCCCAGTCCGCAATCGCCGCCATGACGGTCACGACCGTCGCCGCCGGCGAGGAGTTCAGTTTCACGGGCGCGACCAACGCGGAGACGGTCGAACTCGTCGTGAACGCCGGCGCCACGGTGAACCTGCCGCCGAGCGGCAACGTCTTCGCGTTCGTCTATCTCAAGGGCAGCGGCACGGTCACGTTCCAGAAGCCGGAGGGCTACAACGGCGGCGACCAGGTGACGTTCCATCGCGGCCTCGCCGCCGCGAGCACCGTGAGCGTGGTCGTGAAGGACGTCACGACGGTGAACGTCGGCTGGGCGAATCCGCCTCGCGACCTGCACTATCCCGTCGTGGATGTCGCGGACATGACATTCGAGCAGCCTGACGGAACGCTTCGGCTCGTCGAAAAGACGACGGCGCGCACGCTGCCGGCCTCCTTCGAGGTCGCGCCCGGCGCAACGGTGGCGCTTCAGGGCTCGAACCCGCTCCGCATGGGGACCGCGTTCGCGCTCACGGATTACGACATTGTCGTGTTGAATCGCACGTCAGTTCCCGACGGCTGCGAGATCTCCGTCCCGCCGGGCCGGACGCTCGGGCTCAAGCCCGCCACGACGGCGACGCGCGAAGGCAACTCCACCTATCCGTGGAACTGGGCCGGCGCGGTGTCGTATTTCAACGAGTCGTTCAGCGTCGCCCTCGGCGGGAAAGGCGCGCGCGTCCTGTGCCGCAACACGGCGAACATGCTGCGCCTCTTCACGCCGGTGACCGGCGTGGGCGAAGTCGTCTTCCAGCCTGACTACACGACGAGCGCCAATCCAAGCACGCTTCTCTTCCGCGGCAAGACCTACACGGCCTCGGAGACCTCCCCCGTTTCGATTCCGGTCAACACCGCCGCCGAGCCCGCGCCGGACGCCTCGTGGCAGGCCAAGGCCTCCCACTGGTTCGACGCCTCGGACGCCGCCACCGTCGTCCCGTTCTCGTTCGACCCCAACGCGGCGTTCGGCTGGAGCGGCGCGAAGAACGAATACGACGGCCACCCGATCGTGATCGGCTGGAAGGACAAGGTCGAGGGGTCGGACCTTTCGTTCTACAACACCCGCATCTGGAACAACGCCAGCGGTTCGAACTACAGCGGCCTGAAGGGCGACTACAACCTCCAGGTGATGCCCTATCTCGTCGAGAACGGCCTGAACGGCAGACCCTACCTCTGCTTCGGCGACATGCACAAGTCCGACGTGGCGAACGCAAAATACAACTCCAGCGGCCAGCTCGCCGCGGCCCTGGAAGACCGCCGCCTCTGGGTCTGGAAAGGCGCGACGCCCGACGACACGAAGCCCGCCTCCGGAACTACGACCACCTTCCAGCCCCGCTACTGCATCATGGTCTTCGGCTCGCAGCAGGGCGGCGGCAAGGCCGTCCTCGGGGACGCCGCGGGGGGCGGCAACCTGGCGCGCCCGAACGGCAAGGTGACGGACGCCTGGACGTTCTACGACAGCGGCTGCGCATTCAAGGTGGACGGCGTGGACGTCGCCCCGCGGACGGACAAGCCCAGCGGCGGCTGGCAGATCGTCTCGATCGACATGACCGCGACGAACATCGTCGTGAACGGCCTCGGCAACCACCAGACCGCGAACACCTACGGCGGCCAGAACTACGCGGAAATCGTCTTCTTCGACGAGGCGCCGACGGAGGCCGAGCGTATCGCGTGCGAGGCGTATCTCGCGGAAAAGTGGGGCCTTGAATCGACCTACTCCTTCCGCGCCGGGACCGAGTCGTTCTCGGAGCTCTCCGGCGGCGAGGGGACGACCGTGTCGATTGCCGACTACCAGACGGACGACCTCGCCGGCGCCATGAAGACCTACTCGACGCCCGACGAGGTGACGCTCGCCGGCAACTTCCGGGGAACCGTGAACGTCGCGGCCGGCAAGACGCTCGTCCTCTCCGACCGCCCGGCACCGCCGGACGCCTGGGACGTCCCGCAGCAGGAAAGCATCGTCGCGTGGTTCGACCCGAGCCTCGACGGAGCGATCGACTTCACCGAGAGCGCGTTGGCGGCGACGGGCGTCGCGCGTCTCTACTCCCGCACCGCGTCCGGCGTGGACAAGTCCGACGGCGCCTATTGGATGGGCATGCAGGCGCAGAAGAAGGACTCCACGCCCGGGATCGCCAACCACTACGGCCGCTATCCGTTCCTCGTCGACGCCGCCTACGCCGGCGCGTCGGGCGCGGCGCCGTCGATGCCTTGGATGGACTTCACCGTCAACGCCGAGGGCGAAGGCAACGGCAACACGCTCCGCTCGCACGTCCTGCCGGATCTCGACGTCGAGCAGACGGGGGCGTCGAAGATGACGTTCCGCACCCTCTTCATGGCCCTCGACTCCTCCGCCGGCGGCGGCAACCCCGTCGGCGACAACGTCGCCTTCGACGCCGGCATCAGGGCCCGCGCGGGCTACGGCGCCGACGCCTCGCAGCCCATCTGGGGCGCCGGCACCGTGGCGATGGCGCACACGTGGCTCGACACGGAGGAAGTCGATGGCTCGACGCACGGCTACGGCGGGCGCGGCGAAGTCCTCGGCTTCGAGACCGCCGCCGACCTTACGACGGACGCCGGCCTCTACTTCGGCTACTACAACCCCAACCACGACCAGAAGAACTACGAGCACATCGCCGAGACGATCATCTACGGGGCGGCGCTTTCGGACGCGGAGCGGCTCACCGTCCAGAAGTATCTCATGGCGAAATGGTTCGGCGACATGAACGGCGAGTTCAGCGACTTCTCGGGCGCGACCGTCACCGGCGCGGGCGACGTGCGAAGCGCGTCGCTGCGCAACCTTCCGGCGTTCGACGCCGGCTTCACCGGCGGCGTCTCCGGCGGATCGGCGATGCGCTTCCGCCTGAACGCGCGCCCCGGCATGGGGACCGTCGTGCTCGACCCGATCTCCATCGACCGCGCCGTGGCGCTCGACGCCGCGTGCGGCGTCACCGTGACCGTGTCCGGAACCCGGCGTCCGGCGCACGGCGCGTACACGCTCCTTTCCGCGACCTCGCTCACGGGCGCCGAAACGGTCGAGACCACCGTCGTGAACGAAACCGGAGTGGAAATCCCGCCCTGCCGCGTCCGCAGGGACGGCAACCGCCTCCTGCTCGAGGTCGTCGCCTCGGGGCTGGTCCTCATCGTGCGGTGACGCCCGTCCTGTTCTCCCTCCGCGGCCTCGCGGCGGACCGCGCCGGCGCGGTGGCGGAACTGCTTCCGTGGCGGGAGCCGGATCCGGCGCTCCGCCTCGCGGAGGAGCGCGTCGAGGAGCTCGGCGACGGCGCGTTCGCCGTCACGCGGACCGTCGAGAACGCCGGCGCCCGGACCGTCGCGTTCCGCGACGAGCTGCGCGTCCGGGACCTGTTCGCGGCGACGCGCTACCTCGTCCCCTGCGTGAACTACGACGGCAACGGAGCGTCTTCCGGCTCCGGGGAGCCGGGGGCGCGGCCCCCTTCGGCCGCCGCCGCCACGCCCATCCCCACCGGACTCTCGCGCGACGGCGAGCCGTGGCTCTTCTCCTACGAACGCACCGGCATTCCCGGCTGCACGCTTACGGAGAACGCCGAGGTCGGCATCGCCCTCTTCGCCGCCGCCGACACGCCCCGGTCGCTTGTCTGCGCCTGCGGTCTGGAGCTCGCCGAAGGCCGGCCGCCGTCGGCCTCGGACCCGCGGCCCGCGACCTACGAGCACGTCCTCGTGCGCCCGGTCGTCGAGGCCCCGCTGACCTACACGGCAAAGGGGGAGTTCGGACCGCGCCACGAGAGCGCCGTCGAACTCGCCCCGGGAGAGCGCTTCACCGCCACGTCGTTCGTCTGCGTGTGCCGCCCCAGGTGGCCGAACTACGCCTTCGCGGCGCTGGCCGGCCGCGCCCTGCGCCTGCTGCGGCCCCGCCTGGAGCCGTGCATGGACGACGCCGAGGCGTTCGACCTCGGCGTCCGCTTCGCCCGCTCGCTCCTCTACCCCTACAAGGGCAGGTGGCTCGTCTGCGAACACGTCGTGAACCGCATGGCCCACGACTGCTCCGCGATGCGCATCTCCCGCGCGGAGATGGCGGAGCGCATGAAATGGGAGTACTGGACGGACCTCGGGACCTGGTGCGAGACCTTCGAGGTCGGATGGGCCGGCCAGAACTTCCTGAACGCCCGCATGCTGGCGCTGCGCGCGCTGGGCTTCGGGGCGGCCGCGCCCGCCTCCGGAGGTCCGGCGGCGGAGCCCCCTCCCCTTCCCGACCCGGACCTTCTGGAGAAGGCCGTCGGCGTCTTCGACGCCTTCGTGGCGACGCAGCGCCCGAACGGGCTCCTCCACCGCTGCTACAACGACAACTTCCTCGAAGGCGCCCTCGAAAGGCGCCCCACCGACGCCTGCAACATGGGCTGGGCGGCCGCGGAGGCGGTCCGCATGGCGCGGCTCCTGCGCGCCCACGGCATCGACCGGCCGGAGTACGTCGACTTCGCGCGCCGCATCTGCGGATTCTTCGCGGATCACTGGTCGGACGAATGGGGCTTCGGCAAACGCTGGCGCGTCGACGGCACCCCGCTCGAACGCGACGGGACCATCGGGGGCTTCCTCCTCCCGGCGCTCACGGAGCTCTGCGACGAGACCGGCGAGCGGCGCTGGCTCGACGCCGCGCTCCGCGCGAGCGACTTCTACTTCGCCCGCGACCTCGACCGCTTC
Organism: uncultured Verrucomicrobiota bacterium; assembly: GCA_946612175.1. GTDB lineage: Bacteria > Verrucomicrobiota > Kiritimatiellia > RFP12 > UBA3636 > UBA3636. The sequence goes on along the minus strand of CAMOEO010000136.1, from coordinate 2,329 downwards.
CTCTGCACCGCCGGCGCCATCGACTGCCAGTGCATCGACAAGGAGACCGCCTGGCCGTTCGTCTTCGGCTCGCTGGCGCTGTATCGCGCGACCGGCGACCGGAAGCACCTCGAACGCGCCGAAAAGGCGGCGTGGTACTTCCTTTCGTGGATGTTCTTCTTCGACACGGTCGCCGAACCCGGCTCCGACTTCGCGAAATACGGCTACCGGACCTCCGGCGGCACGGCCGTGAGCCTCGAGCACCAGTGCATCGACCCCTGGGGCGCGATCATCGTGCCCGACCTCATGGAGCTGGCGGACGCCACCGGCAACGGCGACTTCCGGACGTTCGCGCGTCTGCTGTGGGCGAACGCCCTGCAAGGCATCACGCGCAGGCTCGGCGACTTCTTCCACGACCGGCAGCGCCCGATCGGATCGCAGAACGAGGGCTTCTTCCAGGCGCGCTACAACAAGTACCGCCCCGTGGTGGAACCGGGCTACTTCAACGACGTGCTCGCCCCCTGGCCCGGAGCCTTCCGCATGTGGACCGTGGCGAGGCTGCGCGGGGCCGACGGGCCGCGGTCCTCGCGGACGATCTCGTAGAGGTAGGTCGCCGCGTTCGGGTCGAGCGCCGTGTCGACGGTGAAGCGGAGAAGCCCCGCTTCGGGGGTGAAGTCGCCGCCTGCGGCGGCTGGAAAGGCGGCTTCGCCGCCGAAATCGGTAAGAGGCTCCCAAGTAAACGGCACTTCGCCGAGGCGGCGGCCGGAGGGGGAGAGGCGGAAGACGCGCCAGTCGGCGGGGCCGGCCCCCGCTTCGAGGGCGAGCTCGATGCGCGCCGCGCCGCGGCGCATCAGGTGCGGGAGGGATCCCCATTCGAGAAGGATCGTGAGCGCCTCGTCCGCGTATTTCGTGCCGCTGTTCTGCACGTCCGTCAGGTGCGTGAGCAGCAGGTGCGAGGAACGCGCGATCGGCTCGCCGTCGAGCGAGGAAACCCAGACGGTGGCGGGGACGACGGGCTGGTTAAGTGCCCCTTCGGGGTTAAGTGCCGCTTCGCGGCTAAGTTGACTTGGGGGCGAAGCCCCACTTACAGGCGGCGCAGCCGCCGACTTGCCCGAAGGGATCAACGCGAAGGTCAGGGGTCCGGCCGTGTGGGCGCCGCGTTCCGCGAAGCCGCCGGCGGTGCGGGGCGTGTCGAGAAGGAAGGTGCCGGTGTCGGGGTCGATGGAGACCGCGCCGCCGCCGGGCGCCGCCGCGCCAAGCGCCGCCAGGTCCGCGCGCACCCGCTCCGACGGGCGGACGAGGGCTTCGTAGGGGGACGGCCTCTCCGCGGACTCCGCGAACTCCGCGTGAGATCCATCCCCGTCGACGACCCGCGTCCCGAGCTTCGCGTGCCATGCGGCCCAGAGCCATCCGTTGGCCTGGCACTTCGGGGCGCCGTTGCGCGGGTCGAGCAGCGCGTTCCGCGCCAGCGTGACGGGGTACTCCGCGGCAAGCGGCTCGAGGTCGCGGCGCAGGAAGAGGCACAGCGCGGCGCGCTCGGCGGCGAGCGAGAGCGGGTCGCCGGAGACGTCGAAGTAGCCCATCGTCTTCTTTTCCGGCGTTTCGACGCCCGCCTTGCCGTGGCTCCACGCGAAGCGCCAGAGCCCCGACCAGTCCTGCAGCGCGCCGAGCGCGCCGGTGGCGATGCCGCCCACGCCGCGGTAGCGGCCCGGGCCGGCGTAGTTCCACTCGGTGATGCAGAAGGGCTTGTCCATGAGGCGGCGGAAGACGACGGACCGCGCCCCGCCGCCGGAGCCCTGCATCGGGTTCACGTTGGGGCAGCGCGAGGGGAGCTTCCACGATTCGCCGAGGAAGGACGGATGGTCCACGTAGAAATGGTCGTCGACATAGTCGAACCCGGTGCGCGGCAGCTGGTACTGCACCGGGTTGTACCAGCACGAGAGCGAGGAGAGCGGCGCCTCGCAGTACATCTCGTCGCGCAGGAAGGCGCGGAGGCGCTCCGCCAGCAGCTCCTCCCTCTCCGCGAGGAAGATCGCGAACGCGGCGGCGTGGCGGCCGGCCGGGGTCGCGCCGTCGTCGGCGTAGACGGCGTCCGGGATTCCATCGGGGATGGAGTTCCAGTCGAATGACGGGCCGGCTTCGCCGGCAATGACGGGGCGGCCTTCGGCCGCAATGACGGGGCTGGCTGCGCCAGCAATGACGGGACCGCCTTCGGCGGTAATGACGGGGTCGCCTTCGGCGACAATGACGGGAGCGCCGTCATTCGCGCGAAGCGCGCCGTCATTCGCGCGAAGCGCGCCGTCATTCGCGCGAAGCGCGCCGTCATTCGCGCGAAGCGCGCCGTCATTCG
>CAMOEO010000135.1 GCA_946612175.1 uncultured Verrucomicrobiota bacterium | reverse complement strand
GGGGAGGGGAGGTTGACAGTCTACCTTCGTTGAGGAGGCGCTTCACCTCCCCCCTCCTCTTTTTTTTCGCCCCCCAGCCCTTCGCCTTAGGCCGCCGAGGCCGCCCGGAGGCGGCCCAGCGCCCGGTGGAGGCGCACGTGGATGCGCTGCGCGGAGACGCCGCGCTCCCCGGCGAGCTCCGAAAGCGTCGAGCGCTTCCCGTTCCGGAGCCCGAAGTACCGCTCCACCACGTCGCGGTCATCCGCGGAGAGGTCCGCGAGATGCTCGCGGACGCGCTCCAGGGCCTCCTCCTCCCCCGCCGCCTCGAACGGGTCCGCCGCCGCCTCGTCGGCGTAGAGGTCCCCGCGGGTCGTCTCCCCGTCCTCCCCCACCGGGTCCTGGAGGGACGCGACGAACGTCGCGCCGTACTTCCCCCTCCTCCCGAGCTCCGCAAGGATGTACTTGCGGATCCACGGCACCACGCAGGTGCTCACCTCGGTGCCGCGGTTGCGGTCGTACCGCCGGAGGCCCTGCCAGAGCCCGAACCGCCCCTCCTGCAGAAGGTCGTCGTCCGCCTTCCGCCCCCATCCTCCCAGGTACTGGCCCGCCACCTTCCGGACCAGCCCCTCGTGCAACGCCATCGCGGCGTCGATTTCCGCGGGGGTGAACCCCGCCGTTTCCGTCATTCCGTTGTCGCCGTGCGTGCCGGCTCCCTGTTCGTCCATGCCTCTCCTTCCGTTGGGGTTGCTGTGCGTTGCCGGCGAGAGCCTCGCCGTGCTCCGGTCCTCGCGGAGCGGTCCTCTTGAAGCAATCCGCGTGCCAGCTCCGGCGAATCCGGAAAATCGGCCGTTTCGGCCGTTCCGGCGTTCGCGGGGACGCGGATCCTCCCTCCCGTGCGTCGAGGAAGTGGTGAAAATTTGACCGGTGGTCGTTATTTGTCCAGGACGCGTTCCGGGGGCCGCCGGGAACGGGAGGCCGCCCTAGGGGGCGTCGTCCGGGGGCAGCGGCTGGAGGAACCGCCGGCCGAAGAATCCGTTCGGGCGGATCAGCGAGTTCGGGTTCAGGACGAAGAGGACCGCGTCCGCCCCTTCGTCGCGGACGGTCCGGAAGAGGGAGAGCCCCGGGTCGAGCCTGGGGTCGAGGAGGACGATCCTCCCGTAGTGGATCGCCAGCGGCGGAAGGAGGACGCAGGCGAAGCTGTCCTTGACGACGCAGAGCGTGCGTCCGTTGCCTCCGGAACGGTTCTCGATCCGGACGAAGGGCGGGTTGGAGGCGAGGTAGGAGTCGTAGTAGGAGGCCTGGTAGAGGGAGTTCGTGGGGCCGATGCCGCGCAGGAACGCCTCGGCGAAGCCGCCCTCCGCGTGGAGGGAGCGCTGGGGAACGTCGAACGCGAAGTCGGTCGGGAACCGGGGCAGGACGGCGTCGAAGGGCTCCGAGCCCGCGTAGCCGAGCCCGGCCCTCCGTCCGAAGGAGCCGAGGAAGCGGTCCGCGATCCGCCGGCTCTCGAACCGTTCCGGGGCCGTCCGGGAGAGGTCGGCCGGGAAGCCGTGCCGGTCGCGGAGGAAGGCGGCGGTCTCGTTGGCGGCCCAGAGCCCGGCCGCGGGCGTCCAGTGGTGGTCGGTCCGGAAGAACAGGGAGGCATGGTCCAGGCCCTCCTCGGCGATGCGCCGGCGGAGGTCGAGGCAATCGATTCCGTTCTGGCCGAGCCGTTCCACGAGGAGGTCGGCGAGGAGGTTGTCGTCGTCCTCCATCCCCGCGGGGAGCCCGACGCCGCCGGGGGGGACCTTGGACGGACAGAGCACGAAGACGAGGGGAGTTCCGGAGCGGGCCAGTTCGTCGCGCACGCCGGCGAGCGCCCTGGCGATGTCGCGCACGGCCTTGCGCCGGAGCCGTCCGGTGCGCGCGAGGGGGCAGAGGGCGAGCTGCCCGTTGTCGAGCCGGAGCACGTCGGCGTGGCGGGTGCCGGAGACCATGCGCCGACCGGTCGCCCGCAGCAGGAGGCCGTTGAACGTGACCAGCGCCTCGCGCGCGCCGTCCGGGAGCCCGTTCCGGTAGGGGATCTCGAGCCGGCGCTCCGCGAGCAGGCGGACGACCCCGTCCGCGGCTCCCAGCGCGAGGATTGAGAGCAGCGCGACGGCGGCGACGGTCTGGTGGAGGCGGTTCCGCATCAGAAGTTGAAGTAGAGGAAGGGGTTGTGCGCGCCCTTCGCGACGAACGAAAGGGAGGCGGCGAAGAGGAACGCGAGCCAGACCGCCCGGAGGACGGCGCGGACCGCGGCGCGGCCGGGCGTGGCGCAGAGGCGGTCCGCGAGCCGCTCGAGGGCGGGGGCGACCGGGAAGCAGAGCGGGATCGCCACCGCGAACACGGCCGCATGCTCCCGGAGGAGGAGCGCGGAGGCGAAGTCGCGGAGGGGAACCCCGCCCCGTCCGAACATCGCCCGGAGGAACGCGAGGGCATCCCCGAGGGACGCGGCCCGGAACAGGACCCAGCCCAGCAGCACGGCGGTCGCGGTGGCGAGCCAGCCGGCGGCGGCCCGGAGCGCCCCGCGGCCCTCCGGGCGCCATCCGGCCAGTTTTTCGGCCGCGATCAGCGTGAAGTGGAACAGCCCCCAGCAGAGGAACGTCCAGTTGGCCCCGTGCCAGAACCCGGTGAGCGCCCAGACGGCCAGCAGGTTGGCGAGGAGCCGCGCGCGGGTCGCGACCCGGCTTCCGCCGAGGGGGAAGTAGACGTAGTCGCGGAACCACGTCCCCATCGAGACGTGCCACCGCCGCCAGAACCCGGACACCGACGTCGCGGCGTAGGGGTGCAGGAAGTTCTCATGGAAATGGAATCCGAACATCCGGCCCATGCCGATCGCCATGTCCGAGTAGCCCGAGAAGTCGAAGTAGATCTGAAGGGCGAAGGCGAGGGCGCCCAGCCAGGCCATCGCCGTGGACGCGGGGCCGCCCGCCGCCGCCGCCGGGATCCAGTCCGCCCCGTCGAACGCCGAGTCCGCGACGACCGCCAGCGGATTCGCGAGGAGCATCTTCTTCGCGAGGCCCTCCGCGAAGCGGCAGACGCCCGCGGAGACGTCGTCCCAGGTCTCGCGCCGGTTCCGGAGCTCCTCCGCCACCGTCTCGTACCGCACGATCGGCCCCGCCACCAGCTGGGGGAAGAGCACGACGTAGAGCGCCACGTCGAGGGGGTTGCGCTGCGGCCGGGAGACGCCCCGGTGCACGTCGATGACGTACGACATCGCCTGGAACGTGAAGAACGAGACGCCCAGGGGAAGCGCGATGTCCGGGACGTGGAACCCCGTGCCGAGCAGCCGGTTGCACTCCCCGGCGGCGAACACGAGGTACTTGCAGCGGAAGAGCAGGGCGAGGTTGGCGGCGATGGCCAGCGCCAGCACCGCCCGGCCGCCGCGGCGCCCGGGGCCGACGAGAAGCCCGGCGGCCCAGTTCGCGAGGCACGAGGCGCAGAGGACGAAGACGAAGGAGGGCTCTCCCGCCGCGTAGAAGACCAGGCTCGCCGCGAGAAGCCAGAGGTTCCGGAGGCCCCGGAGGCGGGCCGGGATCAGATAGTATCCGGCCAGGACGGCCGGAAGGAAGCAGAACAGGAAGACGGGGGTTGTGAAAAGCATCGGAAATCGGTTTCGCCGGGAAGGGGCCGCCGGCTTTGGGCGGTCCGGAATTCCCGGCCGGGAGTCATTCGACCCGGATGTCGCCGTTGAGGAGCGGGAGCAGGGATGCGTCCACGGGGAGGCCGCCGCGGATGCGGACGACGTCGCCCGGGGCGAACGCCCGGTTCCACTGCTCCGTCAGGAGCTGGTTCCGGGCGAGGTCGTCCACGCAGACGGGATGGCGGGCCAGTGTCTCCGCGACCCACGCGGGGCCGTCGACGTCGCGCTCGACCGGCTTGCGGCGGGCGAGCTCCCGCTTGAGCGCGCGGAGGCAGTCCTCGAGCGTCGCGTGGACCTTCTTCACGCCGTAGCGCTCCGCGAGGAACTTCGCGTGGCGCATCCAGCGGACGCTCGGGTCGGCGCCGAACACGACGCGCTTGCCGCGGGCGAGGTTCTCCGCCAGTTCCATGCGCGTCGTGAGCGCGTAGGGCTTGTCCGCGGGCTCCGCCTGCGCCGGAATCCAGAAGAGGATGACGTCGCACGCGCGCAGACCGGCCGTCTCCCACTCGACCTGCGGGCGGTGGTGGAGGTGCTTCCCGCGCGGGTTGAGCCACGAGACACCCTCGAGCCCAAGCTTCGCGGCGAGCTTCGGGACGGACTTCTGCCACTCCGGAGCGCCGCCGATGGGCCCCGCAAGGAAGACGGTCCACCCGGTCTTCTTCTCGAAGGCCGTCGGGGGGCAGAACATCGTGCCGCCCTTGCCGCAGTCAACGGGCGCCGGCGCGGTCTTCTCCTTCTTCGGCCCGGAGGGCGGGGCGGGCGGCGGCGGCGGGTCCTGCGCCGGGTCGAACCACGCCTCCGGCGCGGGGAAGCGGTCCTCTAGCATCCCCTTGGAGCCGAGGAACGAGACGCTCGCCGAGGCGGTCTGCTGCGCCTCGCGGAGACAGTCCGCGACGGTCTCCTCGTCGAGGTTCGCGATGCGCGGGAGGCCGCGGCGGCCGAGCGCCGCGAGGAGAGCGGAGCTGGTCCAGTCGCCGGCGCCCTCCCCGTCGACGAAGTCGGGGTTCGCGACGGGCGGGAGGGTGCGCCACCCCGCCCCGCGGAGGTTGAAGCGGAGCCCTTCCCTGTTCATCGTCCGGACGACGAGCTTGTCGGAGAGCCCCTCCAGGAAGGCCGCGTCGGGGTAGGCCTCGCTGGAGGCCTTGACGATGTCGGCGGACGCAAGGGCCTTCGCGAGGTCCTTCGGGTCGCACCGCGTGGGCGGCTCGAAGAAGACGAGCGTCCCGCGGGGGCGAAGCGCCTCCGCGAGGGTCCGGAGGCCGGCGGCGGGCTGGTCGTAGAAGAGGACGTCGGGGCGGTCGGCGCCGAGTCCGTCCAGAAAAGCCGGAACGTCCTTCTTGTTGAGATACCGGTAGTTTGTGAACGGCCCGCCCCGCGGCGTCTGCGACCGGTAGGAAATCTTGGGGTTGCCGTCCCGGTCGACCCGGTGCGTCTCGATGAAGAGCGTCGTGCCGCCGTCGCCCCCGGCGGAGACGAAGCGCGTGTCGGCCCCGTAGCGTTCGAGGTCCTCGACGAGGCGGCGGCCCCAGCCGGAGCCGTCGAAGCGCGCGAGGGGCATCGCGCGCCAGCCGAACTGCGCCGCGAGCATGGTCGCGACGTTGCCGGGCGTGCCCCCGACGTGGACGTAGAGCCGACGGACGGAGCCGTCGGGCTCCTTCTTCTGGACGATGTCCATCGGCATCGAGCCGGCGGCGAGGCAGGAGAACGGTTTCATGTCGGAGTGTGGATTCGAGAGGGCGTTCGTTCGATAAATCACATTTTACCGCAAATGCGCAATGGATTCAATCGCCTGCGTCCGCAGGTCGCGGAACGACGCCATGCCCTCCGGCAGGGGACGCGTGTATGCGAGCGCGCCCCCGCCCGCGCGCAACTCCATCAGGAGGCGCCCGAGGAGGTTCGGGCCGCTGAAGGACGCGCCGTCGGGCGTGCGCTTGACGCCCCATGCGTCGGGGGTGCGGCGCGGGAAGGTCGTCTGGTCCTCGACGATCGGGCGGTCGCCGCTGCGCGCGAGCTCGGCGCGGAAGGCCGCGCTCTGGCGGTACTTCTCCATCAGGCAGAACTTCATCGCGTCGACGTCGTGCTCCGCCCAGTCCGGCCGCAGGAAGCCCTCCTTCTGCCAGTGCTTCGCCGTCATCTTCGGGTTGCCCTTCTTCCCGTAGACGGCGCGGCGGGCCCCCGGGTCCGTGAATTTCATCGTCTGGAAGACGCGCTCGGACGTGTCGAACGGCACGCCGTCCACCACGAGCGGCGTCCTCGCGAAATTGGAGAACACGCCCCACTCCGCGGCGATCTTCGACACCGCGCAGGCGCGGTCCGCCGGATACGTCTCGAACCCCCAGTACTGCGGGTAGTGGAGCCGGATGGAGTCGGAGACGCGCATCGGGTCAGCCCTGCGGGAGATCCTTGGCGGCGATCGTCTCGACGACGACCTTCTTCTTCTTGCTCGCCGCCTCGCGGTCGACGCGGTCGACGGAAACGATGCGGATGTTCGCGGGGTTGAAGATCGCGCGGTCAAAGGGGGGCAGGCAGCGTCCCTGCGCGTCCTTCTGCCACTTGAACGCCCACACGGCGCAAAGGACGCCGATGCCGTCGAAGAACGCCGACGCCTTCTTCTCGCCCTCGGGCGAGGGGTTCGTTCCTTTTCGACCCTCCAGCCGGCAGGCGACGAACTTCCGGAACGCGAGACCGTCGGCGGCGGCCGGGGCGGGAATCGCGACGCCCAGGGCCGCGCCGACGCGCGCCAGGATGGACGGATCGACGGGCTCGTGGTAGGTGATGTGGTTGTCCGGCGTCAGCGCCGGGACCTCGACGGTGTAGAGGAGCACCGTCTCTTCCGTCGCGCCCTTGGCGGCGTAGTGCAACGCGTGCCCGACGTCATCCGTCACGTAGTGGCCGAAGCCGTATCGGGTCCGGCCGGAACCTTCGCGAAGGTGGTCCGAGGAGAAGCGGCCGAAGAGGGGGGCGTGCGTGCCGTGGAAGAAGATGTCGCCCATGGTCGAGAATCTTGAAAACCCCGGTGCGGGGTGCGCGCGAGGGTTGGGGTGGAGGATTGCATTGCGGCGACACGTGCCGCCGCAGTGCCGCCGATTCTACAACAACGGGGCCGGGAAGTCCATTCTTCCGCCGTGCCGCCGGGCGTCAGGCGAAGACCTCTCGGAAGGGCCGGAGGTTGCCCTCGCCGCGGGCGTTGTGGTCGTCGATGACGGAGAAGACGACGCGGTCGAACGCGGCGCGGAACTCGGGCGAGGCGAGCTCGTCGCGGAAGAGCTCGGCCATGTGCCGCGGCGGGTTGCGGAATGCGCCGCACCCGAACGCCGAGAGGACGAGCGCCCGCTGCCCGTTCTCGCGGGCGATGCGGAGGATGGCGCGAATCTTGCGCCGCGTCGCCGCCTCCATCGCGGGCGTCAGGCGCGGGTCGCCGTCCGGGCCGGGGACCGTGGCGGGGAGCGGGATGGCCGGGACGGCGACGAAGTTGCACCGCCACGGCTTTGCGAGGAGGGGGTAGCCCTCGCGCTCCGGGCCGCGGAACACGGTGACCCCGCGCGAGAAGACGCCGCCGTGGTCGCGGTCGAGCGGATACGACTCCGCCGCGCGCGGGATGCCGTAGGACGCGGCGTAGTCCGCGAACCGATAGAGCGAGCGGAAGTAGTCCGACGAGCGGAAGAGGTGCTCCTCCTGCGCGCCGGCGCCGATGTGGACGCCGCCGCCGGGGTTGCTGCGGCTCGCCATGTTGAGGACGCAGACCTCGCCCTCGCCCGCTTCGACGAGCTCGCGCGCGGCGACGAGGCAGTCGCCCTCGCGGACCTCGACGGGCGCCGGCGCGGCGTCCGGCGCGGCGGCGGGGCCGGCGGGAAGCTCGCGGTCGTAGAACCGCGTGTCGTCCCCGATGGTCGGGGAGAGGGGGAGGTCGACGCGCGTGCCGTCCGCGAGGGCGTACCCGCCCGCGCGGACGCGCTCGACGGTGTCCGCGAAGACGCGGGCGCGGAGGTCGTGGAGGGTGTCGGCGGCGGCATAGTCGCCGGCGTAGCGCGCCTTGGAGGCGGCGGAGAAGTCGGACGCCCACTGCGCGGCGTCCCAGAGGTCGGAGGTGCTGGTGTTCATGCCACTATTATATCTCCGCCTCCAGATGGATTCAACCCCCAATTTGCAAGTCCGGCTCGGCGCGCGGCGCGAGGGCGCCGCGCGCCAGCCGGGCGTTGGACGGCCGGTCGACATCACGACCGAATCGACCGA
>CAMOEO010000134.1 GCA_946612175.1 uncultured Verrucomicrobiota bacterium | reverse complement strand
AGGGGCCCGACGCCGCCACCGTCAAGGCCTACCTCGCCGCGCTCCATGCGCTGCGACCCTGGATCCGGCGGCCGCCGGACACGCGACGAAGGCGGGCTTGAAAATCACCGCAGAGATGGCCGTGGAAGCGGAAGAAGATTAAAAAATCACGCACGGTGGAATCGAAGGGATTGCCGGGCATTCGTGTGAGGACAAACCAAGGAATCGCCGCGCAATCATGCAGGGGAGAAGCGGATAATCGCCGTAAAATCATGCACGGTGGAATCGAAGGGATTGTCGCAAAAACATGCATGTGGACCCGACGGGGAGGAACGGAGGCGAATTTGATTTGCGGAGAGGCGACGTTGCAGTATAATCCATCGACAAAACCGCGTAACCCCGCCGTAAGGCACTCAGCGGACTACGCCGAGAAACCCGCCCAGCGGACTTCACCGAGGAATCCGTCTGCGGACTTCACACGAAGAACCCGCCTGCGGACTTCAGCAGAGGAACCCGCCAAGCGGACTTCACCGAGGAATCCGTCTGAGGACTTCGCCCGAGGAACCCGACACCCCAACGACCTGACGCCATGGCCGTCTCCATCCAGATCCAGAACCTCGTCAAGCGCTTCGGCGCGACGACCGCGCTCGACCACGTCACACTCGACATCCGGCCGGGCGAGCTCTTCTTCCTGCTCGGCCCTTCCGGCTGCGGCAAGACCACCCTCCTGCGCCACATCGCCGGCTTCTACACGCCCGACGAGGGGCGCATCCTCATCGGCGACGAGGATGTCACGAACGTCCCGCCCCACCGCCGCGACACCGGCATGGTCTTCCAGAGCTACGCCCTCTGGCCGCACATGACGCTCGCCGAGAACGTCGCCTTCGGACTCCGCATGCGCGGCGTCGGCAAGGCCGAGACCGCCGAGCGCGTCCGCAAGGCCCTCGCGGCCGTCAAGATGGAGGACAAGGCCTCCCGCAAGCCCAACCAGCTCTCCGGCGGCCAGCAGCAGCGCGTCGCGCTCGCCCGCGCGCTCGTCGTGCAGCCGCGCTGCCTTCTCCTCGACGAGCCCCTCTCCAACCTCGACGCCAAGCTCCGCCTCGAGATGCGCGGCGAAATCCGCCGCATCTGCAAGGAGGCCGGCCTCACCGCCGTGTACGTGACGCACGACCAGAAGGAGGCGCTTTCGATCGCCGACCGCCTCGCCGTCATGCAGGCCGGCCGCCTCGAGCAGGTCGGGGCGCCCCTCGAGGTCTACCGCGCCCCCCGCAACCGCTTCGTCGCGTCGTTCATCGGCGAAACGAACTTCCTCCCGCCCGACTTCTTCGGCGCGCAGGCCTCCTTCCCCGGCGCCGCCGCGCTCTCCGTCCGCCCCGAGACGATCCACCTCGGCGCCCCGCCACCCGGCGCCCCCGCCCTGCGTCTCTCCGGCACCGTCCACGGCACCGTCTACCTCGGCGAGACGGCCGAGCACCTGCTCGCCACAGGCTCCCCCGGCGCCCCGGAGCTCAAGGTCTTCGAGCTCAACCCCGAGATCCTCGCCCGCGACGAGACGCGCCCCTCGGAAGCCTGGGTCGCCCCCTCCGACGTCGTCCCCCTCCCCGCATAGCGCACGCCCCGCGGGCGCGTCCCCGCGGGCCGTTTTTCCCGCCCCTTTTTTCGGGTTGCATTCCTCCCCCAAAAGGAGTATCCTCTGCTCCATCGGTACGATACCACCCTTTCCACCGCAAGACAGGATCCCCGCCATGGGCAAAACTCTCAAAGTCCTCACCGTCTTCATCTTCCTCTTCAGCGTCTTCGCGTTCGTCATGGGCGTGATGAACTACAACAAGCGGGAGCTGCTGATCGGACGCACCACGATGCTCGAGCGCTACGTGACCTCGCTGGCCCTCACGATCGAGACCGAGCAGCCCGAGTTCGAGGGCGCCCCCTCCCACACCGAATGGGACCTGGACGAGGTGACCGACCGCGCCAACGACGACCCCGCGATGTCCGACTTCTGGGGCAGCTACTCCAACGCCCTCGAGGTCTCGGGCCAGTCGTTCGTCCGCCTCGGAACGGAGAAGAACCGCCAGAAGCTCGCGACCTACTACCAGACCGAGATGGTCGATGGCAAGCCCCGCATCAAGAAGGACTTCCAGGGCCGCCCCGTCACCGAGGGCCCGGACACGATGCACGACCTGCTCGAGGACACGCTCGACCGCGCCAAGGCCCAGCTCGAGCGCCTCAACGCGACCCGCGCCGAGCTGATCAAGATGCGCAACGCCCTCAACGAGGTCGCCGGCCTCCTCAACGAGGAGAAGAAGCTTCGCCGCGAAAACCTCTCCACGATCACGCAGCTGCGCCAGAAGATCGAGGAGCTCGAGAACACGATCGTCGAGAAGGACAACCAGATCGCCCGCCTCGAGCGCGAGAAGGCCGAGCTGCAGGACACCATCGCCTCCCTCAACCAGCAGATCGAGGAGAAGGACCAGAAGATCATGGAGCAGGAGACGACGATCCAGCGCCTCAAAGACGAGATCGACAAGCTCATCACCCATCGTCCGAAGGACCCCGGCGCGTCCGGCACCCAGGCCGTCGCCAACCTCACGCTCGCCCCCGGCGTCAAGGGCCGCGTCATCGAGGTCAACCGCGAGCTCTCCTTCGTCATCGTCCAGCTCACGCCCGAGGCCGCCGCCGAGATCACGCCCAACGGCACCTTCGCCCCGGTCGACATGATGGTCTACCGCAAGGGCGCCGACGGCGAGAAGGTCATCGTCACGCGCGTCCGCATCCTCAATCCCCCGGGCGCCGACCACATGACCGTGGCGGAGAACCTCTACGGCTGGGAGCAGACCCCTGTCGAGATCGGCGATGAGCTGGTCCACTAGCCGCCCGGCCCTGGCGGCCGTCCTCGCGGCGGCCGCCCTGGCGCTGCTCCTCGGCGCCGGTTGCGAGTCGATGAGGGATCCCGACGCCAGCGACCTGCCCTGGTCCCAGCCCCACGAATGGGAAACCTCGGGCGCCGTCCCCGTCCGGCTCCTCGAAAACTAGAACTCCCCTTCCGGGCCCGGACCGTCGAATCGACCTCCGGGCCCGTTCCTTCCCCCTCCCCCATCCCATCCCCATCCTCATCCCCATGAAGAACATCGTCGTCTTCCTCGGCGCCCCCGGCGCCGGCAAGGGCACCGCCGCCGCGGCCGTCGCGGCCCGCACCGGCGCCCGCCACGTCTCCACCGGAGCCATGCTCCGCGACGCCGTCGCGCGCGGCACCCCCGCCGGCCTCGAGGCCAAGGGCCACATGGAGTCCGGCGGCCTCGTCCCGGACGAGGTGCTGTACCGGATGATCGCCGAGCTGCTCGCGGAGACGCCCGACCCCGCCACGCTCTTCTTCGACGGCTTCCCGCGCAACGAGGCGCAGGCCGAGAAGCTCGAGCAGCTCGCCGCCGAAAGCGGCGCGACCGTCGCGTCCGCGCTGCTGCTCGACGTCTCCCGCGAGGCCCTCCTGGAGCGCCTCGGCGGCCGCCGCGTCTGCCCGAAGTGCGGCGCCGGCTTCCACGTGAAGTCCCTCCCCCCGAAGGTCGACGGCGTCTGCGACGCCTGCGGCGCCGCGCTCGTCGTCCGCGCCGACGACCGGCCCGAGACGATCGCGCACCGCCTCGAGGTCTACGAGAGCGCCACCGCGCCCGTGATCGGCTTCTACGAGCGCGCCGGCAAGCTCCGCCGCGTGGACGCCTCCGGCTCCGCCGCCGAGGTCGCCGCGCTCGTCGAGGCCGAGGTCTCCCGCTAACCCCCCGCCCCCGAAAGGAAGCGCCCCCATGCTCGGATTCGGAAAGCCCGCCGCCGACATCGAGTCGCGCGTGAACCGCCTCTACCGCGCCTTCGCCACGACCGCGCGGCGCTACCGCTACTCGTTCCGCCGCCCGACGCTCACGCCCGGCGGGCGCCCCACCGTCATCTTCCTCGGGAACCACTCCTCGGGCAAGTCGACGATCGTCAACGACCTGCTCGGCGACCCGCCCGTGCAGGACACCGGCGTCGCGCCGACGGACGACGCGTTCACCGTCCTCGTCTACGGCGAGGAGGAGCACGAGTTCTACGGCCCCGCCGCGCTCGGGCAGCTTCCGGCCGAGTTCCAGCCGCTGCGCGCGCTCGGGCCCGACTTCCTCCAGCACTTCGCCGTCAAGGTCCGCAACCGCGAGGCGCTCCGCGGCGTCAACCTCGTCGACTCCCCCGGCATGATCGACACGCCGGAGGGCTCCGCCTCCCGCGCGTACGACTTCACCGCCGCGGTCCGCTCCTTCACCGGCCTGGCGGACCTGGTGCTCTTCCTCTTCGACCCCGACAAGCCCGGCACCACGGGCGAGACGGTCGACGTCCTGGCCGCGTGCCTCCGCGGCATTGAGTTCAAGCTGCGCGTCCTGCTCAACAAGGCCGACACCTTCGACTCGATGGAGGACTACGCGCGCGCCTACGGCACGCTCTGCTGGAACCTTGCCCGCATCCTCCGCACCAAGGACCTGCCGCCGATCTACTCGACGTACACCCCGTCGACCGGCGCCCGCCTCGCCGCGCGCATCCCGCTCGACGGCTTCGAGCGCCACCGCGGCCGCATCCTCGAGCTGCTCCGCAACGTCGGCCAGCGCCGGCTCGACTCCGTCCTCGCCGGGACGTCCGCCGACTTCACGCGCCTCGCGATCCAGGCGCGCGTGCTCGGCGCGGTCCGCCGCCGCTCCTTCCTCTCCGGCCTCGCCGCCGCCGCCGGCTGCCTCGCCGCCGGCGCGGCCGCCGCGGGCGCCGTCTGGTGGCGCCTCGTCCGGCCCCTTCCCGCCGACGCCTCCGCGCTCCGTCTCTGGGGCGCGCGCGGCGCCGTCGTCCTCGCCGGCCTCGCGGCGCTCGCCCTGCTCGGCGCGCTCGCCCTCTGGCTGCGCCGCCGCGCCCGCGCCCGCCTCGCCGCCCCGGAGCGGCTCGACCTGCTCTTCCGCGACCTCTACGCCGAGCCCCTCGCGCTCGGCGGCCACGGGGACCTCGTCCAGAACTGGGAGGACGTCCGCCCCGAGGTCGCGCGCATCGTCGCCGCGCGGCTCCCCGTCCCGCTCTTCTCATGGGGCGACTTCTCCCGCCTCCAGCGCGTCCTCGACGCCGAACTGCCCGCCCTCGCCGGCGCGGACCGCGGGCCCGCCGCCCCCTCCCCCGCGCCATGACCACATCGACTCTCGTCCTCCGCCTCGCCGCCGCCGCCTTCCTCGGCGGCCTGATCGGCCTCGAGCGCGAATACCGCGCCAAGGAGGCCGGCCTGCGCACGCACTTCCTCGTCGCGCTCGGATCGAGCCTCTTCATGATCGTGTCGCAGTACGGCTTCGACCTCGCCGAGCTCCTCTCCGCCCAGCCCGCGGGGGCGGACGGCTCCGTGCGCGTCGACGTCTCCCGCGTCGCCTCGCAGATCGTCACCGGCATCGGCTTCCTCGGCGCCGGGATGATCGTCCTGCAGAAGCGGTTCGTCGTCGGCCTCACCTCCGCCGCCGGCATCTGGACGACCGCCGCCATCGGCGTCGCGGTCGGCGGCGGGCTCTACGCCCTCGCCGCCGCCGCCACCGCGCTGGCCCTCGCCGGGCTCGAGCTCTTCCGGCTCGTCGACCGCCGCGTCGGCACGGTGAAGCACGAGATGCGCGTCGCCTTCGTCGCGCCCGACGAGGCCACCGCCGAGGCCGCCACCCGCGCCCTCCGGGACGCCGGCGCCGTCCTCGCCGCCTTCCATTCCGAGCCCGCCGCGAACGGCGGCGTCCGCCGCACCCTCCGCATCGACACCCCCGGAGCCCTCGCCCGGCCCGGCCCCATCCTCGCCATCCTCGCCCGCTTCCCGGGCGTCGCGCCCGAGCTCGTGGAGTAGCCCGCCGCACCCGCCCCGATGGAACACCTCGATCCCGTCCACTCCGCCTACGTGCCCGAATGCGCCGACCGCCCCCAGACGATCGGCGAGGAGATCGCCAACGCGATCACCCACGGCATCGGCGCCCTGCTCGCCGTGGCCTGCCTCGTCGTCGGGGTCGTCTTCGCCAGCATCCGCCCGTACCGCGACGTCTGGAACATCGTCTCCGTCTCGATCTACGGCGCGACGATGGTGCTGCTCTACCTCTTCTCGACGCTCTACCACGCGCTCAACCGCCCGAAGACGAAGGCCGTCTTCAACTACTTCGACCACTGCTCGATCTACCTGCTGATCGCCGGCTCCTACACCCCGTTCTGCCTCTCCGCGATCCGCGTCTACAGCCCCGGCTGGGCATGGTCGATCTTCGGCGTCGAATGGGCGCTCGCGATCGTCGGCATCGTCTTCCAGTGCCTCTTCATCAACCGCTACGTCGCGCTCTCCAACCTGACGTACCTCGCGATGGGCTGGGTCGTCCTGGTCGCCGTCTACCCGCTCTGGAAGGCGATGGGGCCGTGGCCCGTGTTCTGGATCGCGGTCGGCGGCGCCCTCTACTCGCTCGGCGTGATCTTCTACGCGATGAAGCGCACCAAGTGGATGCACGTGATCTGGCACCTCTTCGTCCTCGCCGGCACCCTCGTGCAGTACTTCGTCATCCTCTTCTGCATCGTCCTTCGCAAGGACCCCGCCCCCCTTCCCTAACCCCCACGCCAACGGAGAAACCACGCCATGTACGACAAGCTCTGCGTCACCGACCGCTCGATGCCCTTCTGGTGCGTCGCCAACCCCCTTTCCGACCCCTTCGGCGGCCCCGTCCAGGACAAGCCCGACTCGCTGGAGGTCGCCAGGACCCTCGCCTGGGCCAAGGGCGAGGGTCTCATCGAGGCCACCAGCTTCCACGACGACGACCTCGTCAAATGGGACCCCGCGCACCCCGAGGACGACCTCGACCCGAAGTCCGACGCCTACAAGCGCCTGCACGAGATCAAGGCTGTCCTGCGCAAGGCCGGCGTCAAGGTGAACGCGGCGACCTGCTCGCTGCACGGCAACCCGATCTTCCGCGCCGGCGGCCTCACCAACCCCGACCCGAAGATCCGCGCCCTCGCCGCGAAGAAGGTCGAGCGCACGCTCCGCATCGGCGCCTTCCTCGGCGCGAAGCACTACATCTACTGGGTCGCCCGCGACGGCTTCGAGAGCTACGCCGCGTGCGACTTCGCCAAGGTCTACGACTGGCTCGCCGAAGGGCTGAACCACGTCACGGACTACATCGAGAAGGCCGGCCTCAGGAACTACAAGGGCGCCACCGTCGAGCCCAAGCCCAACGAGCCCCGCGCGCAGATGTTCCTCCCGACCGCCGGACACGCCGTCGGCTTCATCATGACGCGCCTCCGGAAGCCCGACTTCTGGGGCGTCAACCCCGAGCTGCTCCAGCACGAGGGCATGACGCTGCTCAATTCCGTCATGACCGTCTCCTACCTCTGCGGCGTGAAGAAGCTCAAGTTCCTCCACTTCGGCTCGCAGGTCAAGGGCCAGTTCGACGACGACTTCCCGCCGCTCGTCGGCCCCGAGGGCCTCAAGGAGACGGTGTGGATGTTCCGCGCCCTCGCCGACTGCCGCTGGAAGGGCGTCGTGGAGTTCGACTGCCACATGCTGCGCTGCGACGGCGGCCCCGACGGCACCGAGGAGCTGCGCCGCCGCTTCATCCGCGCCTGCTCCGAGGCGGTCGACATCTGCGTCGCCCTCGCGCAGCGCCTGCAACCCGCCCGCAAGGGCCTCACGCAGGGCGAGGCGGACCTCGAGTCCATCCGCCAGATGTGCGCCCTCCCCCGCTAGCCTTCCCCGCCCCCATGAACGAACCCTCCGCGCCCGCCCCCTCCGCCACCGACTACCGCGCCATCCGCATCGAGAACATGAGGAAGCTCGAGGCCCTCGGCCACGAGCCCTTCGGACGCGCCTTCGAGCGCACCGGCACCCTCGACACGATCCGCGCGCTCGGCGCCCCCCTCCTCGCCGCCCACGCCGCCGCCGCCCCCGCGCCTGCCGCCGCCGCCCCCGCGCCTGCCGCCGCCGCCCCCGCGCCTGCC
>CAMOEO010000133.1 GCA_946612175.1 uncultured Verrucomicrobiota bacterium | reverse complement strand
GCGCGCTAGAAGATGCGGAACGAGCGGATCTGCCAGTTGTGGTACACGACCTCGTTGCCGTCCCCGTCCGTGGGGAAGGACCCGTCGGCGTACCGGGCGGGCTCGGGATCGCGCCAGAGCTCGACGAGCGCGTGCGTCGTGGCGAGCGAGGTGCCCTCCTTGACGTCCGCCCCCATGCCGAACATCGGCGAGTAGGCGTCGGCGCGGATCACGACCAGGAAGCTCTGCCCGCGCGTCGTGAACGCGTTGGCCGCGTTGGCGAGCAGCGATTCGCGATCGGCGTCGCACTCGGGCTTGATATGGACGTCGTCGCAGAGATTCCGGAGCAGGATGTTTTCCTTCGTGCCGGAGTCCGCAAGGCCGAGTTCGGCGACGGAGAAGACCATGTCCCGGTCGCAGTCGAACTTTCGGTTATGCTGGAACCGATGCTCGCTGTTGGCGAAGTCGGCGGCGATCAGCCCGGCCGACGAAACGGGCAGGGCGCGGTCGGGATCGAGCGCGGAGCAGCTTGCGCCGTTGATCGCTGCGACGAAGGGGAAGAGGTTCGGGACGTCGCTCTCCTTCGCGCGCGTCATGAGCTTGTTGCTCCACTTCACCAGATAGGGCATGTTGAGGTTGACGCGGCCGTGGTGGACCCCCGAGTAGATCTGCTTATTCGCGTTCAGGGAGCCCTTGTCATCCGTACTCGACGCGATCTGGCTCTCGTTCGGATACCGGGATTCGGAGGTGGTGAAGTAGTCCAGCACGCGGTGGAAGTCCGGCCGATGGTCCGAGGAGTTGCGATACGTCTCGTAGAGCGAAATCGTCTCGTGGGGGCCGCACATCACGTTGCCGATCAGGCCGGCGGAGGTCATGGGCTCGTTGTCGACATGGGTGTAGAATGACATTGCCAGGGTGGAGATGTCGAAGTCCTTCCCGTTGTAGTTCGCGAAGACGGAGTCCCCTTGCTTGCAGGCATGGAGCAGGTCGGGGACAGGACCGTCGTTCATGCCGTAGGAGACGAACCGCGAGTATCCGTCGCCGTACGACTTGGCATCGAAGAGGAACTTCGTGAACGCGTAGGCGCCGCCGAAGTCGGCGCCCGATCCGCCATGGGAGCCGGGGGACTGGAAGATGTCGGCGCAGTTGGCGGCGTACTTGTCATCGGCCTTGCTTTCGTTCTGGATCATCGCGGCGAGGTCCTGCATCCACTGCTGATCCTTCCACTGGTCGTTGAGCCAGTAGCCGCCGCAGAGCGTTCCGGTGGAGTTGGGCAGGGAGGGTCCGGAGTTCGCCGTGGAGCAGTAGAGGGAGGTCGTGTCGAACGCGAAGGCGGGCGCGACGCAGACGGCCCACCCGAGCTTGGAGGGAAGCCCCTTGTCGGGATCGACCGTCATCGTCGTGGAGGTGACGGTGCCGCCTTCGTCGACCTTGTGGACCTTGGGCGTTCCGCCGCCGCGGCCCTCCCCCGTCAGGTCGGCCGAATCGACGCCCCGGCACTCGGCGTTGTCGGGAACGCCCATGTTCATGCAGATCCACCAGGACTTTTCGGCCGCCTTGTCGAGGGCGGGGGCGGGCACCTGCTGCACGACGGTGGCGCCCTGGGAGACCTTGAAGCGGGCGCGGACCGGAAGGGTCTCGAACGCATCCTTGAGCAGACGAGCCTTGGCCGTGAAGGTCACCGTCTCTCCCTCGCCGCCGACACCGTCGTCTTCGCCGCGACCTGCCCCTTGCCGGGAGGCGCCGCCGCGGGACGGGCGACTGCCGCCGCCACCGCCGCCCTCTTCGCCGCCGCCGCTACCGCCCGTGCGGATGACGTCCGTGACCCAGGCCTTGACCTCGAACGGAATCGTGGCCTCCACGGCCAGATAGCGGTTCTTCGTATCCTGCCCGCCGCGAACCGTAGTGGAATCCGAACTCGTGGACGCGGAGGCGAAGGCGTCTTCGTCGGACTCCGTTGCCTCCTTTCCGTCGAAGGACCATTCGAAGTGTCCGGCGCTCTTGACGGAGTCGCACTTCGTCCGGAGGTCCTTGGAACCGGGCTTGGAGGCGGATCCGGCTGGCCGGCCGGCAAGCACCTCGCATTCGACCGAAAGCGTATAGTCGGCCGCGGCGTCGTTCTTGCTCCAGTTCAGGTTGAGCGCCATGCCGCCGACGCGGATCTCCCCCTTGTAGGTGATGTAGGACTCCTCCGGGGCCGCGGTGTCGAGGACTGGCGTCGCCTCCGTGATGCACATGTAGGCATACGCGCGGTCGAGCAGCGGAATCGTGTCGGTCGCCGGAAAGTTGAGCGGGTTGCCCGTCGAGCCCGGCTGCCGGTCCGCGATCTTCTTCCCGGCGACGACCACGGGGGATCCGTCGGAGGCGGGGAGGTCGGGCAGGGATTCCCAGTAGTTGCCAAATGACTTGTGGCGCCCGGGCATCGTGTCCTCGTCGAGCGCGTCGAGCAGGGCTACGGTGGCGAGACGGGCGCGGGTGACCTTGACGCGATCGCCCTCCTGAAGGCGGGGGAAGAAGGTGTACGTGTCCCGGTCGCTGGCGTCGATTTCGACGCCGGCGTTCTTTCGGGAGAGGGCGAAGACCTCGGCCATCGCACGAAGGGCGCGGGCTCCCCATTTCTTGCACGCGTTCGCGCTCGCGAACCCGTCGGCCGGAAGCGCGATCTTGGGCTGCCCGTTCGGGGCGAGCTCGTCGAGGGAGAGGGAGGAGAAGGAGAAGAGGTCGGCCGGGAAGGGGTCGTTCGTGTTCTTCGGCGGCTCAAGGTTGAGGGCGGGGTACTTTCCCTTTACGTCGCGCGTGCGGTCGACGTCTTTCGCGGCGCAGTAGTGGCGGAGGTCGGCGAACGAGAGGAAGGACTTGGCGGCGGCGCGGGCGGAGGCGAACTGGGTCGGCGACGTCAAGGAACATGGAATTTTCTTTCCATGGATGTCCTTGAGGTTGTCGGAGTCCGAGGGAAGCTTGAAGGCGTAGGGATCGTCGCCGATCGTGGAGACCCGGTCGTCGGGGTAGCGGTGGACGACGTTGGCGTCGAGGTAGCCCGTCGTGTCGAGCGCGACGTAGGCGCAGCGCCCGACGACGCCGTCCGAGGTGGCGGCGATGGAGGCGCGCAGCGGGGACCAGCCGCACTTGGCGGAGCGGACGAGCGCCACCTGGGCCGGCGTGAGGAACGAGGACATGCCGGGGAACATGACGTGCGCGTCGGGGGCGCCGTCCTCGACATGGCCGGACTGGTAGTAGAGCCCGGAGAAGGCGCCGGAATCGAACGCGGCGACATCGTCCCCCGGCTCCTGCGCCGAGGCGATCCAGGGGTAGGGCCAGCACGGAACGGGCCAGTTGTTGGTCGGATTGTCGAACGACTGCTCGATGGCCTCCATCGCCTGCACAAGGGCGGACTGGAGCGCCTCGCGGGCGATCTGCGAGTTCTTCAGGTTGGTGGTGCCGCCGCGCTCGGTGCGGACGAGGGCGGAGAACGTCACCGACATCACGAGCAGGATGGACAGGATGCCGAGGACGATGATCAGCGCCGAGCCGGAGCGGCGGGAGCGGGGAGGTCGAAGGGAGGGGAAGGTCATGAAAGGTCCTTTCCGGGGCTATTTCTTGAAGCGCCAGGGGGTCAGGCCGTCGGGTCCCCATTCGGTGCTGTTCTCGGTGTAGACGCCGGGCTGGTAGTAGTCCCCGAACTGGTTGGGGAAGGCGACGACGCTCTCGTACATCTCCTTCACGGTGATCGTGCCGGACTCGGAGGTCTCGTCGGTCCGGTCCGGGGATCTCGTGGTGACATGGTAGGGGTTGCCCCACGGATCGAGGTACTTCTTCTTTCCGGAACCGTCGTCCTCGAAGCGCTCGGGCGGAACGGCGAGGTAGACGGTGCCGCCGCCGTCGCCGACGAGGACCTTGAGGTTGTCCTCGGTGAGCTCCTCGTCCTTGACGTCCGTGAGTCCGTCGGGCCATTTGCGGTTGGCGACCCAGTAGGAGCGGAGGGCGGCGGCGACCTGCTGCGCCTCCACCGTGGCCTGGGCCCGGTAGGCGC
Organism: uncultured Verrucomicrobiota bacterium; assembly: GCA_946612175.1. Classification (GTDB taxonomy): domain Bacteria; phylum Verrucomicrobiota; class Kiritimatiellia; order RFP12; family UBA3636; genus UBA3636. The sequence continues at coordinate 4,004 of CAMOEO010000133.1, read as the reverse complement.
GCTGGTGCGCGGAGAAGGCGGCGCTGGCCGCGAGGCCCATCAGCAGCGCGATGATGGCGGTGACGGCGAGCAGCTCGACGAGGGAGAATCCGCCGCGGCCGGCGGGGGGAAGGGGTTTCGTGCGTGCGTCCATGTCCTGCGGCCTCCGCTATTTCACGACGATGTCGTCGGCCTTCTTCTGGGACTCCTCGTTCGGAACCCCGTCGCGGCCGAAGGATCGGACCTCGAGGCCCGAGAACGTGTTGTCCGTCTCCAGCGAGAGGCGGACCTTGATCGCGGGGACCGTCCAGGCGACCCCTCCGGCGAAGTCGGGCGCGGAGGAGGGCTTCTCGTAGTCGCGGCCGGCGGCCGTGCCCGACGAGGCGAAGAACTCGAATTTCGCGTTGTCCACGTCCGCGATGGTGGACACGCCGTTGTCCGTGAGGCTATCGCTGCCGGGGGAATCCGGCAGGATCTCGTCCTTGCGCGTCACGGAGCCGCCGCTGGCGGTGTAGGTGATCCGATGGATCTCGCGCTGGTAGGAGTCTCCCTTCCCCGTGGGCGGCTTGTAGCAGTAGAAGGAGAAGGAGGAGGACGATCCTCCCGGCTGGATGCCCCTCACGGGCCCGTCCCAGTTCGGTTCGAACCGGCGGCCGTCGACGGCCGTCGCGAGGTCGCGCCCGAGCGCGCCCACGACGGACCGGACGACCATCCCGCCCTCGGCCCGGGCATAGCCCGTGTCCCAGAACGAGGAGGCCTGGCGGAAGATGCTGCCGATCATCAGGACGATCACCAGCAGGATCGACGTGGCGACCATGACCTCGATGAGCGTGAAGCCGGCGCGGGAGATTCGCGCGCGCGTGGAGGAAGGGGGTGGAGGAAGCGGAAGCGGGGTCATGGGTCTCTCCCTAGGGGCGGGGCATGAAGTAGAAGTCTCTCGAATAGAGCGGCTCGCGGATGTAGATCTGCGGCTTTCCGAGGTTGGAGGAGACGATCGAGATGCGGTAGACGTTCGGACGGGCCAGCCCTTCGGCGGGCTCCTTCGGCTGGAAGCGCTTGAGCCGGATCAGGTACTGCGGGGGAAGGATCAGCTTGGACTTCTCGCGGCCCCGGGCCTCGTTGCGGGCCTTGGTCGCGACCTCCTCCCGCCCGGCGTACCAAACGTTGTCCGAGGAGCTTTTCGCGACCTCGACCGTCGCGGGGGAGAAGGACCCGCTCGTCGTCCCCGACTGCCCCTCCTGCTCCCGGTGGGAGGACTTGTAGGAGCGGTTGAGCTCGGAGGCCGGATGGAGCGTCGTCTCGAGCCCCGTTTCCTCGACCGCCTTCTTCCAGAACTCCGTCGGATCGTTCCAGACGGCGATGTCGTCGATCCGGGCGATGTTGCCGGCGAGCGACTCCAGCGCCGACGTGCCGAAGGCGGCCTCGACCGTGTCGGCCGTCGACATCGCGCTCTGGCGGAGGGCGACGGGAAAGACGCCGAAGATGGCGAGCAGGCCGCCCGCGGCGATGACGAGCGCCAGTGCGACCTCCACAAGGGAGAAGCCGCCTCGGTTGTCGGTAGGGTCGTGCATGGGAGATGGGGAGAGAGGAGAAGGTGGAAAGGTTCGGAAAGCGGGGGACGGAGGTTATCGGGCCTTCATCGACACCATGCCCTTGGAATCGACCTTGATGACGTATTTCTTCTGGGTGGCCTCGTCGATGATCGGGATGTCGTCGTTGCGTCCCAGCGTCCCGTCCGCGTGGAACTGCACGCGGGGCAGGCGGGGAATGGACGACTTGGGGATGTTCCCCTCCTCGTCCGTCGTGACGTCGAAGACGAATCCGGCGGGCAGGTGCTGCTCCGGCATGACGCTCCAGCCGTAGGCGCTGTCCTTCTTGAACGTTCCCGAGGGGAACTCCTTCCGGATGCCGAACACCCAGGCGTCGATCGAGAGCTCGTACCACGGCGGATATTTCACGCGGGCCCACGCCGCGCCGTCCATGTCGAAGACGTAGACGCCCTCGTAGGAGTCCACGTAGCTCTTCAGGTCGGCATCCGAGGCGTTGCTGTCGAAGCGGTGCTGCTCCCGGGCGTCCGCGAGGTCCGCGTCCTCGTCGATGATCCAGAAGGCGTCGCTGACGGAGATGGAGCTCTCCTCCCCTTCCTTCCGGTACCAGGAGGGGGAGAACGTCCCGTCCTTGGAGTCGGTGATCGTGCTCGCGGCGCGGACGACGACGAAGCTGCGGACGCCGGTCACCCAGACGAACGTCTCCTTGCCCGTCACGCAGGCCTCCTGCCGCGCGCGGGAGACGGCGCGGCGGAACGTGTTCTCGCAGGAATCGCTGGAAATGGCGCCCAGAATGCCGCTGAAGCCGCCCAGCACCAGGGTGGACATGAGGGCGATGATGCCGATGACGGCGATGAGCTCCACCAGCGTGAAGCCCCTCCGCCCGTCCGTTCGTCCGCGTGTTCTCGTTTCCATCGTTCGAATCCGTCCTTTCCGTCCCGGAGCCCGTCCTCCGTTCCGCTACCTCACGTTGGGAGTCGACACCTCGACGACGTTGTTGTCGAAGTCGAAGAAGATCCGGTAGGAGGCGTACTTGCCGTCCGCGGTGGGATACACCAGCTCGCAGGGCTTGCCCTTGAGTCCGGAGAGGACGTTTCCGGCGGCGTCCTTGGCGACGCCCTCGTAGGCGACGCCGGCGTCGACCACGTCCGTGGAGCCCTCGTCGGCGGGCCGGGCGGGGGTGACGAAGCCGTGCAGGTCGAGGAAGCGTTTCGTCCCGCCGCCGGGAAGCTCGCCCTTGAGCAGCTTCTCCACGACGGTCTTGTTCGGGAGCTTGGAGTCGCCGTAGGTCAGGGAGAAGCGGTAGATGTTCTTTTCGGTGCTCTGCTCGCCGGCGCTCTCCTTGCCGTACTGCGTCTTTCCGACGTTCTGCATCTTCGGCTGGTCGTTGTTTCCGATCGGCCATTCGCCCGTGTCGTGCCAGTATTCGACGATGGCGGCCTGCAGCGCCTTGGCGTTGCTGGAGATGCGGTCGGAGTTGGCCTTCTTGGACATCATCAGGATCGCCGAGGAGAGCATGCCGGCGAGGACGGCGATGATGGCCAGGACGAGCAGCAGCTCGATCAGCGTGAAGCCGGAGCGAAGGGAGGCGGTGCGGGGAAGGGTCATGGGGATTTCCTTTCGTTCTACCAGGATTTGAGGATCTTGACGGCTCCGTCTTCGAGCTTTCCCGGACCGTTCTGGACCCAGGCGACGGCGGAGAACGGAAGCTCGCGGTCGTCGGGGCGGCCGAGCTTCTGGGCGACGGCGGCGGGAATCGTCACCTTCCCGTCGCCGTTCAGGTCGATCACGACGCTCACGATGGCTTCGTCGGGAAGCTTGATCTTGGACAGGCCCGATCCCTCGTGGAGGTTCTCCTTCTTCATCTCCGCGAGCAGGACCTTCTTGGCCCAGGGCGCATAGACGCCCAGGTACTTCTGCTCGAAGGTGCGCTCGAGCACGGTGTCGTTCGGCCACCTCTCGACGTCCCGCTGGGCGCCGATGACCGTGCCGAACTCCTTGTCGAACAGGGCGAGGTCGGCCTTGGAGACGGGGGCCGGGGTCCACCAGTTGAGCACCGACGCGATGTCGGACTTCATGAGGAACCCGAGGTCCTCCCCCGTGTCGGAGACCTTTTTCTCGATGTACTTCTCGAGCAGGGCCTTGGAGGGATACCGGCCGTTCTGGACGCGGATGCCCTGCCAGGCCGAGGCGACCTGGGAGCAGAGATCCGTCCCCTCCGTGTTGCGGGCGTGCGCCTGCATCCTCCCGAGGATCGGGAACAGCAGCGCCATCAGAAGACCGATGACGGCGATGACCGACAGCATCTCCAGCAGCGTGAAGCCGCCCCTGCGCCCGAGCCCTCCGGCCCGCGCCCGGCCCGCGCCTTCCTTCGCACCCGTCCTCTCTCTCATCGCTTCTCCGTCCCTTTCCTTTTCTTCGCTCTTCACGCTTCGCCCTTCACGCTTCACTCTGCACTCTGCTTCACTGTTAGCTGTT
>CAMOEO010000132.1 GCA_946612175.1 uncultured Verrucomicrobiota bacterium | reverse complement strand
GAGCTTCGCCACGAGCCGGTCGAGCGCGACGCGGACGGCGCGCGGCGGGAGTCGTCCGAGGTCCTCGACCGCATCCTCGCCGACCTCCGGCGGCGCGCGGGGGCCGAGCCCGAAAACGCCGACGCGCGGCCGCGCACCCTCGCGGCCATCGTCTCGACGGAGCGGGAGCGGCCCGGCGTGGCGGTCGCGGTGCCGTCCGATCTGCCGGCCGCGGAGCTCGCCGCGGCGCTGGAGCGTCCGATGCTCGCGGCGGCCGCGCACGCCCTCGCCGCGGCGCTGCCGGACCGCGCCGAGCCCGTCCGCGTCGCGTTCCACACCGTCCGCCGCGAACGGTCCGGCTACGGCCCCGGCGGCTTTCTGCTCGCCGGCCCGCTGCGCGTGGCGGAGGTCGCGCCCGCCGAGGCCGCGCTCGCGGCGGCGTTCGCGCCGGACGCCTTCCCGATGCCGAAAGGCTGCGGCCCGGCGCGCGTCGGGCCGAACGCCGTCCGCGTCGCGGACCGCACCGGCGCGCCGATGCCGCCGACGCACATCGAGTTCGGCCCGTTCCTCGCGATCGAGGCCGAGCGGTCGCTCGCCTGGGAGCCCGCCGGCGCGGGCCTCGCGCCCGGCCGCCATCTGGCGCTCGCGGTCCCGTGCGACCTGAAGAACGGCGTCGATCCCGCGTTCTGCCGCGACGCCCCCGTCTCGTCGCGCGCCGATTTCGCGGAGACGGTCCTCGCGCCGCTCGAGCGCCTCGCCGCCCGCGCCGGCTGGTGCGCGCCGGGCGCGCGCCCCGTCCGCGCCTTCCACCCGGAACTCGGCGGCGCGGTCCTCCTCCCGCTCGCGCCGGACGCCGACGCGGACGCGATCCTCGCCGACGCCCGCGCCCGGGTCGCCGTCGTGGCGGAGTCCTTCCCGGACTCCGTCGGAACGCCGTTCGCGGACGTGCGCGAAGTCCCCGCGCCCGGCGCGTCGCCGCCGCCCGCGCCCGGCGCGGCGCCCGGCGCCCCGACCGCCGTCCGGCTCCTCCTCGACGCCGCCGCGGCCGACCGGCGCCGCGTCGTCGCCTTCCTCTGGCGCTACGGGTTCTGGGACGCCGATCGGATGGCCTACGAGGAGGCGCGCGACGACGCGCTCGCCGCCGTCCCGCCGGGGCTCGACGCGATCCTCGTCCCGCTCTGGGGCGATCTCTACGCGGCCCACGGCCTGCTCGACCCGGATGCGTTCGGCGCGGGCTTCGTCGACGCCTTCCGGCGCTTCTCGGCCGCGCTCTCCACGAACGCCGCGCTCCGCGCCGCGCTTGGCGCCGACGCCGCGCAGAAGCTCGTCGTCCGCTTCCGTCCGCTCGACGCCGACGCCCTCGCCGCGCTGCGCGTCCTCGCCCCGGACGAGCTCGCACGCCCCGGACGCGCGTTCCTCGCCGTCGCCGGCTTCGACACGTTTCGCAGGGACGGCGCCAACCTCGGCCACTCTGTCGCCATCCTGCCCGCCGCCGTCGGCGACGACGGCGAGGTGCGCCGCCTCCGCGCCCCCGCCTTCGCCACGTCGCGCCTCCTCGATCCCGGCATCCCCGGCTGCTCGAACGCCTTCGCCCATGTCGAGACCTTCCCCACGGTCCGCGACCTCGCCACGGACGCCCTCGCCGCCGCCGTCCTGCGCGTCGCGGAGACCGGCGACACGAACGCGCTCGCCGCGCTCGTCCATCCCGCCTGCCGCGACGCCCTCCCGCCCGACTGGCTCGCCTTCCACGCCCGCCTCTGGTCGGAGCTTGCCGCGCTCGGCCCGCTCGAGGTCTCCTTCGTCCCCGCCGCCGCGATCCCCGGCGGCATCGGGAGACTGTACGCGCTCGGCCCCGATCCCGAGGACCCCGCCCGCGATCCCGACCCGCTCGCCTCGCAGATCCCCGGGCTCTGGCTGCGCGGCTCCCTCCGCGTCCGCCGCGGCGGCGTTCTTCTCGACGCCGCCACCTTCACCGCCATCCTCTCGGACGGCGCCGCGCGCCTCCACGCCGCCCCCGAGCCCGCCGACCCCGCGCTCGCGGCCGCCGTGCAGAACGTCCGCCGCACCTTCCTCGACGCCGTCTCCCGCCGCCTCGACGGCTCGTCCGCCGGCCCGTTCGCCGACTTCGAGCGCCCACTGCGCCTCGCCGCCGAACGCGCCGACCCGCCTCGCGCCGTCTCCTTCCTCTATACCGTCTCCGGCGCCGACTGGCCGCCCGCCCTGCGCCGCCACCTCGGCCTGCCGCCCGCCCGCCCCGACGACACCCCGGAATGGCTTCGCGGCCGCGCCGCGCCTCGCCTCGAGCGCATCGCCCGCAGCGGACTCGCGACCGAGCTGGACGCCTCCGCGTCGCTGCCCGTCGTCGACCTCGCCCCCGGCGAGGCGCTCCACCTGCTCCCCGCCACCGGCCCGGACGGCATCACGCGCGAGGCGACGGTGCGCTTCGTCGTCGACCCCGACAAGCCCGGCGCGCCCGTCCTCGAGATCGGCCTCTCCGATCGCGACCGCACCGGCAGCGGCCACGGTCCCGGGCGCTCCCGGTTCCCCCTCGCCCGACGCTTCGGCACCGCGCCCCTCGGCTACCGCAGCGGCCCGCGCCTCGCCTTCGTCCGCGGCGCCGCGGACGCCCCGCCCGCCGCCGTCCTCGGCGTCTTCCCCGACGGCCCGGACGACACCGCCGCCGCGCTCTGCCTCGCCTTCCTCGAAGACCCCGAAGGCGTCCTCGCCCGCGAAGACCCCGCCACGCTGCGCCCCTTCCTGCTGCGCCTCCGCCCCGACGCCGAGGATGACCCGGCCGCCAATCCCGCCGCCGCCCCGGCCGATCCCGTCGAAGCCCTCCTCGCGCAGCTCCGCGACGCGCGACGCCGCGACGCCGGCGCGCGCTTCGCGCCGCCGGAGCGCGACGCCAACCCCGTCGAGCGCGTCGCCACGAAGCCGCTCGGCGAAACGCGCCGCCTCCGCGTCGCCCTCGCCGTCGAGATCGGGGCGGACGGCCCCACCAACGCCCTGCCCGTCGTCCTCCGCGCCACCGCCTCGGTCGAGACGCGCCCCGCGCCCGGCGCCGAATGGACGCCCGAGCCCGGCGCCGTCGTCGTCGAAGGGCGCGGCGTCTACGCCGTCGGCCCGGACGGCGCGCTCGCCCTCCGCGGCGACTTCCGCGGCGGCCTCTCGCCGTGGGGCCGCACCGAACGCTTCTCTGCCGCCGCCGGCCCGCTCGGCGTCGTCCTCGAGGCGGCGCTGCCCGCCGCGTTCCTCGTCGAAACGGAGGCGGAGAAGTTTTCCACCGGCGGCGCCCTCTCCGCCACCGCCGTCCTGTCCGGCGGCGGCGACCTCCCGGAGGGCTTCGCCGACGCCACGGACCGTTCCTCCCTCGGCCAGACCGCCACGCTCCTGCGCGGCTTCCCCGCCATCCGCCTCGTCCGCCCCGAACCATGAACGACCTCGACCAGCGCATCGCCGCCGCGCTCCGCGCGCCGACCTTCGACCGCCCGCTCCCGGACGGCCTCGCCGACCGCGTCGCCGCCGCGGCCTCCCGCTCGTCACTCGTCACCCACCGCTCGTCGCTCGTCACCCGTCACTCGTCGCTCCGCCGCACAGCGGCGGCGGCGGTCCTCGCCCTCGGCCTCGCCTCCGCGGCGGCGGCCGCGTGGCTGGGCGTGCTGCGGCCGGGGCTGCGCTGGGGCGTGGCGGGCGGAGACCGCGAACGCGACCTGGCGCCGGGCTCGGCGCTGCCGTGCCTCGTCTTCGCCGTCCCGTGCGCGCCGGGAACGCCAAGCTCGGCGAGCGAGGAGCGCGTCCTCGGACCGCTCGGCCGCCTCGCGGAGCGCAACGGCTGGCGCGCACGCGTCGCCGCGCCGGCGCTCGGCACGCTCGCCCACGGCGCCTTCCGCGACCGCGGCGGCGTGCTGCTCGTCCCGCTCCCCGAGCGCGCCGATGCGGATGCGATCCGCGCCCTCGCCCGCGAGAAGGCCGCCGCCCTCGCCGAATCCTTCCCCGCCTTCGCCGGCGCGCCGCTCGTCGACGTTCGCCCGTTCCCCGTCCCGTCCCCCGGCTTCTCCTCCGAGGCCGCGCTCGCCTTCGCCGACGCGCTTCTGCTCGAAGCCGCCGGGGCCGGACCGCCGGAGCCTGGCCCTCTTGAACCCTAGAATCCACGACGTCTGGAAACCTGGAATTCCAGGAACCAGACCCCAACCATGAAAACCCTCCTGCTTTGCATTTCCACAGTCCTGATGGCCGGGCTCTGCCCCGGCCAGGAGCTCTGTCCCGACGGGGAACCCGCCGATCCCGAATGGATCGGGCCGTTCGACTCGCACGCGCGGCTCTTCGTCTCCGCGACGCTGCCGGAACCCGGCGCGCACGGCCGCGCGGAGGCGCTGCTCGCCGCCGCTCGCGCCGCGCTCGCGCCGTGGACCAACGCCACGGTCCGTCTCTTCGAGGTCCCCGGCGAGGGCGCCGTGGTCTTCGCCGCGCCGTTCGTGCAGGGAAGCTACAGAGGCCCGGCCGACGAGTCCCACCCCGCCGAGGCGGCGCTCCTGCGCGCCACGCGGAGCGACGCTTTCCCGACGCCGACCGGCGGCGCGCGGCCCGTCGTCGCGCGGGGTCTGGCGCCGTTCGGCCACCGACAGATCGGAACCAACTGGATCACCCGCACGCACTGGCCCGAGGAAACGCACCTGCGCGTCCTCCTCGCCGACGCGCGCGAGGCGCAGGCGACTCTCTGGCACGCGGAGGGAGAGGATGAAAATAACCACGCGGAGTTCGCGGAGTCCGCGGAGTTCTCCGTTCTCTGCATCGCGGTCCCGTGCCTCCCGGAGGAGCTGCCCGAGACGCTCGACGAGCTCGTCGCCGAGCCCTACGCGAACCTCCTGCGCCGCGCGGCTCCGCTCGCGCCGCGCGATCCGTTCGGCGCGGTCGCGCGCGCGGTCTTCGGCGACCGCGGCGTCGTCGCGATGGCGCCGCTCGCCCCCGGCGCGGACGCGGACGCCGCGCTCCGCGCCGTCCGCGCGAAGGCGCTCGACCTCGGCGAAACGACGCCGCGCTTCGCGGGCGACCCGTTCGTCGCGGTCCGCGCGTTCGCGCCGCCGCGCGGCGCCGACCGCACCGCTTTCGCGCGCGACATCGCCCGCGAGCTCCTCGCCGAAGCGAAGATCGCGGACCAGGCGTTCAACTGGCCGGATCCCTTCCTCCGCATCTCTCCTCGCGACTTCCTCCGCCGCGACCGTTCGGACAGCAGCCCGTGGAACTGGCGCAGGCGCGACGCGCTCCGCGCCGAGGTCATCCGCCGCACGGGCCTCGCGGAGACGCTCGACTCCGGCGCCGAGCCCATCGAGGCGGAGCTCGTCCCGGGCGACGCCTTCCGCCTGCTCCTCCCCGACGGTCCGGTCCGCGGGGACTTCACGCTGCGCCTGTCGCCCGAGCACGCGCCCGCCGGCGAGGGCCTCGCGCTCGCCGCGCTCGTCTCCGACAAGAAAAACGCGTGGGAAGAGGACCGCATCGTCCTCTGCGACCCCGCCTCGCCAACCGGCGCGCTCCGCACGGCCCTCTTCCCGAAGGACCCGAAGGGCGGCTCCGTCCTCGCGCTCGTCTGGAGCCCGCGGCCCGACGCGGACTTCACCGTCTACGGCGCGTGCCCGGACGCCCCGACACCCCAGGCTCGCCGCGACCTCGCGCAGGACTTCCTCGCGAACCCCGCCGCCGCCGTCGCCGCGAACCCCGGCCGGCTCCGCCCCTTCGCGCTTCGCGTGCGGCATCGCCCCGGCGACCCCCTGCCGCCGCGCGCCGGTGCGCCCTACGACGACCTGCCGCTCCCGCCGCCGCCGCTCTCTGCGCGTGCGCTCCGCGACCGCGACCTGCGCGAACGCGGCATCCCCGACCCGGAGCGCTTCGCCGCCGCCGTCCGCTCCTGGGCCGCGGAGCTGCGCGCCTACGACGCCGAGCGCGAGCCGCCCGAGCGCATTCTCGGCGCCGTCTCGAACCTTCTCCTCGAGGCCGCGCCCGCGTTCGACCCCGAATGGGACCTCGACCTCGCCCTCGGCCGCGCCCTGCGCGAGGCGTGGGGGCGCAAGGGCCTTCCGCCCGACAAGGCCGCCGCGCTCTTCGCCCGCGCGCTCGACGCCCCGCCGCCCGATCCGCTCGACGCCGCCGTCGCCGATCTCGTCCGCGCCGCCGCCCGCGCGCTCGTCGAGAACGCCGGCGACGACCCCGACGCGGCCGTCGTCCGCGTCCCGGACCTCGGCCTCCCGCCCGCGCTCGCGCGCTCGCTCCGCGCGGAGATCGCCGCCCTGCGCCTGGAACGCCTCTGGCTGGCCCGGCCGGAGGACAACAACGCCTTGCGCGAGTTCCTGAACGGCCCCGACCGCGTGATCGTGAACGGAAAGGAGCCCGAACCCTCCGGCCCCACGATCGACGACCTGTTCCGCGAGGCCGAAACGCCCGCCGAGCGCCTCGCCCTCCGCGTGCGGTTCCTGCGCCGCGTCCTCGCGCTGCCCGACCTCTCCGCGCAGTACGCCGCCGACAATTGGAATGCGACCTGGCTCAAGTACTGGGGCCGCCGGAAGTTCGTCGAACGGATGGTCGACGACCGTTCGGGCGACAAGCCGCTCGTCGAGGAGCAGCTCGTCCCGTGGCTGCGCGTCGCCGAATACATCCGCGACCTGCGCCGCGCCGCGGACGCCGTCGCGGATGTCCTCGTTCTCCGGACCGTCGTCTCCCCTTCGCGTGCGGTCGACGGCGTCTTCTCCCTGGACGAAGGGGCGGTCACCAACCGGTTCCTGTGCCCGATCCACGCCATCGAACTCGACGAGGCGCGGTGGTCCGCCGTGCGCGACATGGGCGACCACGCCGGCCACGCCGTCGCGTCCGACCCGCCCGAATTCGTCGAGGCCTTCGCCCGCGACCTCTGCCGGCGCGCCGGCATCGACAACCCGGACGAGGTCGACATGTTCGTCGACCAGACCGACGGGCAGGCGGCCGACTGGGCCACGTTCGGCGGCAACTATCGGATGGGGCCGTACTCCATCCGCGAAGGCTCCCCGCTCGCGGGCCACCTTGACCGCACCGCGGCCCGCCGCGCCGCAGGCCGCGCCACCTTCGGCAAGCTGGTCCTGCGCGGCGAGCACGCGGCGCCCCCGCCGCCCGAGGTCAATCCTCCGCCGCCGGTCGACGACAACGGCCACGTCGAGCCCTACCCGGACCCCTCGCCCGCGCTCCGCGCCGAAATGGCGCGCTACGGCCTGCGCTCCGGCGTCTTCGTCCAGCGCGGCCGCCATTCGTGGAACGCCGGCGACACCAACCGCCTCTCCTTCCTCTTCTTCGAGCCGACCAACGCCCCCGCCGGCGCCGCGCTCCCGCTCCTGCTCTTCCTGCCCGGCAGCGGCGAGCTCGGCCCCGGCCTCGACGCGCAGTTCCGCCAGCGAGGCATCTACGAGAAGGTCTGCTCGCCCGCCTTCCAGGCGCGCCACCCCTGCTTCCTCCTCGCCCTCGCCCCCGACCCGGGCCACCATCTGATGGGCTACCTCGCCGACGGCGGCCCCAACGACAACCAGCGCGCCGCGCTGAACCTCGTTGCCGCCCTCGCCGCCGAACGCGCCCGCGCCGGCGCGGGGCGTCGAGGGTCCGATTCATCGGACCCGGCGGGGGCTTCATCCCCCGCCGTCGACCTCTCCCGCCTCTACGGCGCCGGCCTCTCGCGGGGCGCGGGCGAGCTCGTCTGCATCCAGCAGGAAGTCCCCGGCGTCATCGCCGCCGTCGCCACCACCGACACCGCGATCTGGCAAACCGACCGCATCCCCGACGACGCGCCCCTCCACATCTGGCACTTCTACCGCCCCGCCGACTGGGAGAAGTGGCACTACGACGTGCGCTGGCTCCGCCGCTACGCCGACCTGCTGCCGTCCCGCGGCGGCGAGATGCGCATCACCGAGCTCTCCGACCTCTCCCGCGCCTCGTGGGACCAGGCGTGGGCCTGCGACGAAATGTGGGACTGGATGTTCGCGCAGCGCCGCGCGCTCCCGCTCCCCGACTGGAACGCCCCGCGCGA
>CAMOEO010000131.1 GCA_946612175.1 uncultured Verrucomicrobiota bacterium | reverse complement strand
GGGGAGGCCCTCCGGCGCGGGGCCGCCGCCGAGGCGCGCGGCCTCCTCGCGGAGGGCGCGCGCGGCCCGCTCGTTCTCCTCGGCGCGTCCGACGAGCGTCGCCGCCTCGGCGCGGGCGGCGCGGGCGGCGTCCTCGAGGGCCTGCGCCTTCTCGGCGAGCGTGGCGGCGATCGCGGCGGGATCGGCGGAATCGCGGGAGCCCCCGCGCCCGCAGGAGGAGCAGAGGAGGGCGGCGGAGCAGAGGAGCAGGGCGGAGCGGAGGAGCAGGGCGTTCATGCGGCGTATGATACGACATTCCCCCCGGCGGCTCAAGCCGAAACCGGGAACCGCGGCCCGGAGGCGCGCTTGCGTTCGCGGGGCGGGTGTGGTAGGATGGGCCCCAACATGACGCGCTGCCCCCGCACGCGAACTGCCAACGCCCCTCAACCTACACATTCCATCGGGAGCCGAACCCCTTGCGAAGGCCATGCCCGGCGCGACCGGGACCTCCGCCGCAAACGGCAAAGGCGCCCACTTCAAACCACCGGGTTTGAAGGACGGTCGGCACTACGGCGGGGGCGGTCCTTTTTCTCAGGTCTCAGGTCCCAGAGTCCCAGGGTCCCAGAGTCCCAGGGGCGGAACCCCCTCTAGCCGAGGAGGGCGTCGAGCTTCGCGAGGACGTTCCCGACCGTGAAGCCGAACTTCTCGGCGAGGACCTTGGCGGGGGCGGACTCGCCGTAGTGGTCGAGGCAGACGCAGTCGGCGCCGGCGCCGGCCCAGCGGGCCCAGCCGAGCGGGGCGGCGGCCTCGACGACGAGCCGGCGCGTGCATGCGGGCGGCAGCACCTCGTCGCGGTACGCCTGCGGCTGCTCGGCGAAGAGCTCCCACGAGGGGAAGGACACCACGCGCACGTTGCGCTCCGGGCGGGCGCGCGCGGCCTCGAGCGCGAGGGCGACCTCCGAGCCGGAGGCGAGCAGGATCGCCTCGGGCTCGCCGGTGCCGTTCTGCCAGAGCGTGTAGGCGCCCTTCGCGACGAGGGCGGCGGGCGGGAGCTGCGAGCGGTCGAGGACGGGGAGGTTCTGGCGCGAGAGGAAGATCGCCGAGGGGCCCGTGCGGCGGGCGAGGGCGGCGAGCCAGGCGGCGGCCGTCTCCGTCGCGTCCGCGGGGCGGAGGACGGCGACGTTGGGCGTGGCGCGGAGGGCGGCGAGCTGCTCGACGGGCTCGTGCGTGGCGCCGTCCTCGCCGACGGCGTAGGAGTCGTGGGTGAGGACGTGGACGGCGGGCAGCTCGGAGATGGCGGCGATGCGGAGGGCGGGCTTCATGTAGTCCGCGAACACGGCGAACGTGGCGGTGTAGGGGACGAACCAGCCGTGGGCGAGCATGCCGTTCTGGATGGCGGCCATGCCGAGCTCGCGGATGCCGAAGTGGATGTTGCGGCCGGAGAAGTCGCCGGGGGCGACGGCAGGGTAGGCGTCGAGCCACGTCTTGTTGGACGGCGCGAGGTCGGCCGAGCCGCCGACGAGCCAGGGCAGGCCGGCGGCGAGCGCCTGCAGCACCTTGCCGGAGGCCGCGCGCGTGGCGACGGGCTTGGCGGGGTCGAACGCGGGCAGGCGGCCGGGCAGGTCGGCGGGGATCTCCTTGCGGGAGAGCGCCTCGAAGAGGGCGGCGCGCTCCGGGTCGGCGGCGAGGGCGGCGCGGAGGGCGCGGGCGGAGCGGAGGGCGGCGCGGTGCATCTCGGCGGCGCGGGCGGCCCAGAGGGCGCGGACGTCCTCGGGGTCGAAGAACGACGCGTCCGGCGGGAGGCCGAGGGCGGCCTTGGTGCCGCGGAGCTCCTCCTCGCCGAGGGGCTCGCCGTGGGCCTTGGCGGTGCCGGCGCGGGTGGGGGCGCCGTAGCCGATCGTCGTGCGGCAGACGATCAGGGTGGGGCGGTCGGAGCGGCGGGCGCGGCGGAGGGCGCGGTCGACGTCGGCCGGGTCGTGGCCGTCGCAGGAGAGCACGCGCCAGCCGTAGGCCTTGAAGCGGGCGGGGGTGTCGTCGGTGAACGTGTCGTCCGTGGCGCCCTCGATGGAGATGTGGTTGGAGTCGTAGAGGGCGACGAGCTTCGAGAGGCGGAGGTGGCCGGCGAAGGAGGCGGCCTCGTGGGAGATGCCCTCCTGCAGGTCGCCGTCGCCGCACATCACGTAGGTGCGGTGGTCGAAGAGGGGCTTCTCGCCGGGGCGGTTGAAGCGGGCCTCGAGCATCGCCTCGGAGAGGGCCATGCCGACGGCGTTGGCGAAGCCCTGGCCGAGGGGGCCGGTGGTGACCTCGACGCCGACGGTGCGGGTGCGCTCCGGGTGGCCGGGGGTGGCGGAGCCCCACTGGCGGAACTGCCGCAGGTCGTCGAGCGAGAGCGGGAAGCCGGCCTCGTGGAGCAGCGCGTAGAGCAGGGCGGAGCCGTGGCCGCCGGAGAGGACGAAGCGGTCGCGGTCGTGCCAGGCGGGGTCGCGGCCGGAGACGCGGAGGTGGCCGAGCCAGAGCGTGGCGGCGACGTCGGCCATGCCGAGGGGGAGGCCGGGGTGGCCGGAGTTGGCCGCCTGGACCTGGTCGGCGGCGAGGCCGCGAAGGACGTTGGCGGCCTTGCGGATGGTTTCGGGGGAGGGGGTGCGCATGGGTTCTGGCTCCGCGGATCGGGGGTGGAAAAACGGAAAAAAAGCATAGCACAGACGTTTCGATTTGACAAACGGACGCCCCTCTCCATTTTTTCGTTGAATTCTTGTCCGCAATGGGCTACCATCTGCCACGCACAGGGGGCACAAGCCCTCTGGGCAGGATTTCCGCGCCACCCCCCTCAAGGAACACACGCATGAAGAACCACTTTTCCCAGCGCCTCCGCCCGCTGTCCGCCGCCCTCGCGGCGCTGGCGTCCGTCGCGGTCCTCGCGCAGCAGCCGCTCCCGCCCCGCCCCCCCGCCGGTCCGGCGGGCGCCACCGAGGGCGAGGTCAAGATCATCAAGCTCTCGGACCTGGGCCACGACATGGCGCAGAAGGCGAAGGGCGTCGACGGGAAGACCTCCCAGAAGTCGAAGATCTGGGGCGTGTTCGACGTGTCGTTCGCGACGGCGCCCGAGTGGATCGACTCGCTGACGGTGACCTACACGGTCGTGATGATGAAACCCCAGGGGCAGCTCAAGCCGGGCGAGAAGTCGATCAGCGTCTTCCAGACCTCGGTGGAGTACGCGGACATCGAGCAGGGCCGCGACCACAGGGCGGGCGCCGTGCTCAAGCCCGCCGCCCTGAAGCGCTTCGGGAAGGTGATCGGCTTCGCGGCCGAGATCTCCGTGGGCGGCAGGGTCGTCGCCGCCGAATCGCAGACGGACGGCCCTCTCCGCGGGCAGGAGAAGTGGTGGGCGAACCCGAAGATCATGGAAGGGGCCAACGTCGCCCGCCGCGACGGCTACCTCCTGGACCGGATGAAGACGCCGTTCCAGCTCGTTGACATCGACACCTACGAAGTGAGCCGCTAGTGTTCTCGAACGACCGCATCCTCACGCTGGACGTCGGAGCCAGCAAGATCGTCCTGGGCGAGTTCTCCTGCAAGGGCCCGTCCCCGGTGCTGACGGCCTACGCCGTCGCCGAGCGCGACCCCCTCGAGGCGGGCTCCGCGTCGGGCGATTCCTTCCTCGTCCTCGCGGACGCCGTCCGCGAGATGATGGCGGCGCGCGGGATCAAGCCCGCGCCCCTGCACGTCTGCCTCCCGGGGCAGACGGTGTTCCCCCGCTTCATGAAGATCCCCGCGGCCACCGCGGACATGGTCGACTCCATGATCCGCGAAGAGGCGGCGGAGAACCTTCCGTTCCCGCTCGACCAGGTCGTCTGGGACTACTGGAAGCTCGGGGCGGACCCGGCGACCGGGGAGCTCGATGCGCTCATCGTCGCCACGAAGTCCGACACCGCGCAGGACGTCGCGGCCCTCGCCGAGGCGACGGGCCTGCCGCTCGCGCAGGTGGACGCCGCGCCGATCGCGCTCTACAACGCCGTGCGCTTCAACTACCCCGAGGCCGAGGGCTGCACGCTCGCGCTGGACATCGGCGCCCGCGCGACGAACCTCGTCTTCGCGGAGGGCGACAAGGTCTTCATGCGCACGATCCCGATCGCGGGCAACACGATCACCCACGAGATCGCCCGCGGCCTCGGCGTCGAGCCGGCGGAGGCGGAGCGCCTCAAGAAGGAGATCGGCTTCGTCGCGCTGGGCGGCACCTACGCGGTGACGGACGACGAGACGGCCGACCGCGTCTCCAAGATCGTCCGCAACGTCGCGACGCGCCTCCACTCCGAGGTCAACCGCTCCATCAACTTCTACCGCTCGCAGCAGGGCGGCTCCGCCCCGGACCGCGTGCTCCTCACCGGCGGCTCCTCGCTGCTGCGCCACATGGACACCTTCTTCGCCGAGAAGCTCGGCGTGGAGGCGGAGCTGCTCAACCCCTTCTCCGGCCTCTCCGTCGCGCAGGGCCTGGAGGAGGACTCGGTGGGCCTCTTCCTGATGGCGCCCTCGACGGGCCTCGCCCTGCGCGGCTGCGCCCGGTGCCCGGTCGAGATCAACCTCATCCCGCCCGCCATCGCGGAGGAGCGCCGCTTCCGCCGCCGCCTGCCGTTCTTCGGCGCCGCCGTGGCCGGCCTGGTGCTCACCTTCCTCGCCTGGGGCGTCCACGCCAACGGGCTCGCCTCGCGCTACGAGGAGTCCGCGGAGGCGCTCAAGGCGCGCACCGCGGCCCTCGAGAAGGAGCAGCGCCGCCTCTCCGCGGTGGACTCGGACGTGCGCGCGGCCGTCGCCAAGGTGGACGACGGCGCCGCGATCGCGGCGTCCCGCGCGGCCTACCCCGAGATGCTCGACGCGATCCGCTCCGCGATGCTTCCCGGCATGTGGATCACCTCGCTCGAGTTCCGCGCCCCGCAGGCGGCGTCTCCGTCTGACCGGGACGCCGCCGCCGCCCCCGCCGCCCCCACGCTCAGGCTCTCCGTCTCCGGCTTCAAGGGCGAGCTCGACCGCCGCGTCGCCGCCAACCGCAGGACGAAGGGCGCCGTGCGCGCCGGCTCCGCGGGAGAGTTCCTGTGCAACAACCTCCTCGCCCTCCGCCCCGCGCTCTTCGCCGAGGCGAAGGTCGTCAAGGAGGGCCCCGTCCAGAACAACCGCGTCACCGAGATGGTGGTCGAGGCCTCGCTGGCCCGCCCGCTCGGGCGCCCCGACGCGAGCTGGATCCCCGAGGAGCCCGCCCCCGGCGACGACGCGGAGCCGGAGGACGAATCCGAGGACGCCGCCGACGACGGCGTCGAGGAGGAACCCGCTCCATGAAGAAGAACAACATCGTCCTGATCGCCGGCGGCGCCGTCTCGGCGCTGCTCGTCCTCGGCTCCGCCGCGTTCATGGCCGTCGCCCTCGGCCGCTCCTCCGCGGCGCGCGAGGACCGCGACGCCGCCTTCGCGAAGCTCCGCCGCATCTACCAGGGCGCCGTCTTCCCGAGCGCCGCCAACATCGTGCGCGCCGGCGAGAACTACGCCGCTGCCACCAACTGGGTCGTCGGCATCGCGGAGGCGCTTTCGGCCGGAACCAACGACTGGGCCGCGGGGCTGGAGCCCGCCCTGGCCACGTCCGGCGATTTCAGCCAGCTCCGCGAGCAGACGATCGAGGCGCTCCGCGCGGACGCCCCGATCGCCGAGGACGGCGCGCCGACGGCCGACCCCGAGTCCGCCTTCGGCTTCGAGTTCTACTCCGACAGCCATCCCGCCCAGTCCCAGCACGTGCCGCGCCTGCTGCGCCAGGTCCGCCTCGTCGACCTGCTCGTGCGCCAGCTCTACGACTCCGGCATCCTGCACCTCGACGCCGTCTCCCGCGACGTGTTCGAGCGCGGCTCCGGCGGCGCCTCGGCGTCCTCGTCGTCCTCCTCCGGCTCCTCGTCCTCCTCCCGCGGGCGGCGGCGCCCCGGCGCGGGCCGCGCCCTGTCCGTCCCGCTCGTCGTCACGCCCCCGCCGCCCCCGCCCGGCGCCGTGACCTACGACATCGAGCGCTTCGGCTTCCGCTTCTCCGCCAAGGAGCGCGCGCTGCTCGCCTTCCTCGACCGCGTGGACGCCCTGTCGCCCTACGCCGCCGTGTCCGGCCTGACGATCGAGAAGCTCGGCCCCGACGCCGTCTTCCCCGACGAGCGCGCGGAGGCGACGAAGGAGGGCTCCCGCCCCTCCCGCTCGTCCTCCTCGGAGGAGGAGCCCGCCGCGCCCGGCATCCTCACGCGTCCGCCGCCCCGCTCCTCGCGGATGGTCTCCGGTCCGCTCCGCGAGGCCCCCGTCATGGCGACGGTCTTCGTCGACGTCTACTTCGTCGGCGCCGCCCCCTCGGACGCCGGCAACGAAACCCAGGGGAGGTACTAGACCATGGCCGCCTCCAAGAAATCCGACTTCCTCTCCGCGAACTACGACAAGCTGCTGCTCGTGGTCTCCCTCGCGGCCCTGATCGGGACGATCGGCGCCCTCGTCGCGCTCTCCGGCTCCGCCCGCGAGGAGTCCGCGCGGTTCGACGCCCAGGTCGCCGGGCTCTCCCCCGCGAATCCCGACCTGCCCTCCCTCTCCCCCCATCGGTTCGAGGTCGCCCTCGCCGCCGCGGGGAATCCGTACGAGATGGCCGGCACCAACGTCGCCTTCCTCGTCCCCCCCGAGCGCGTCTCCTGCATCAAGTGCGAGCAGCCCATCGCGCTTCTCGACGACAACTGCCCCTGGTGCGGCGCGAAGCAGCCCGACGAGATCGCCGGCGACGACAAGGACTGGGACTCCGACCAGGACGGCATCCCCGACGAGTGGGAGAAGAAGCACCAGCTCAATCCGTTCGAGGCCGCCGACGCGGACCTCGACGCCGACGGCGACGGCTTCACCAACATCGAGGAGTTCCGCGCCGAGACCGATCCGCGCGACCCCGCAAGCCATCCTCCCAAGTTCGACTTCCTCCGCGTCGACCGCATCGAGGTCGCCCCGTTCCCCTACCGCATGACCGGGTCCAAGCGCATGAAGCGGGACGGCTCCTACGCCTTCGCCGTCACGCGCCCGGGCGCCCGCGATCCGTTCTGGATCGGAAAGGGCGACGCGCTCGAGAAGACGGGCTTCTCGCTCGAGGACTACTCCATCGTCAACGAGGAGGTCGCCAACGAGACCGGCAAGCACCGCGTCGACGTCGTCACGCTCACCCTCTCCAACGGCGCCGACAAGATCGTGCTCAAGACCGGGAAGGAGCCCGTCTCCGAGGTCTACGAGGCCACGTTCGTCTGCTTGAAGGACGCCGAGGGGAAGTCCTACTCCGCCAAGCGCAACGAGACCTTCGAGTTCGACGGCGAGACCTTCCGCCTGCTCTCGGTCGACCGCGCCGCCGGCACCGCCCGCGTCCTCCGCGTCTCGGCCGACAAGACCCTCGACATTCCCGCCCGATAGCCCCGCGATTCCCTTCCACACCCCCTTCCCTCCCTCTCCCTTCTCACCAGGAGTCTCATCAGGATGAAACCAACGAAACTCACCGGCGCGCTCGCCACACTCGTTCTCGGCGCCGCCCTCGCCCTCGCGGCCGAAACCCCCAAGGCCGTGTTCAATGTCGGCCAGGTCGCCGACCTCGACCTTGACCTCGACGCGCTCGACACCGGTCTCGGCGAACCCGCCGAAGAGACCGAAGAGACGGTCGAGGAGTCGGTCGAGGAGACCGCGGCTCCCGTGGCCGCGATCGACGAGGGCGACTCCTTCCTGAACGATCTGGTCGACCTCGCCGCCGACGAGGCCGGCGTCGCGGCGCCGCCCGCCCCCGCGGAGGAGCCCGACCCTCCGGCGGAGGTCGCAGCCGACGCCCCCGAGGTGGATCTCGGCGAGGACGAGCCCTCCATCGAGTCCCCCGTGATCGAGACGGCCGTCGAGGAGGCTCCCGCGGCCGAGCCCGCGGACGACGAGCCCGTGGTCACGGACGACGAGCCCGTGGTCGCGGACGACGAGCCCGTGGTCGCGGACGACGAGCCCGTGGTCGCGGACGAGCCTGTGGTCGCGGACGAGCCTGTGGTCGCGGACG
>CAMOEO010000130.1 GCA_946612175.1 uncultured Verrucomicrobiota bacterium | reverse complement strand
GATTCGCCGCGGTGGGCGATGAGGGTCGTGAAGGAGGGTTCCATCAGTAGAACACAGTGGGGGGGAGATGCGAAGGAGCGAGACGGCGGACAGGTCGGCGTCCGGCGCGGGCCTGGCCTCGGCATGCTTCATGGCGGGGATTCTACCTGTTTCCTCGACCTACCGCAAGCCGCATGCCCGATTTGGAATCTCTGCAGTCCCTGGAAGTACGTGGCTTTTTCCCCGGGCTTCTGGTAGGATGGGACACGACACGCCGGGATTCCGCCCGCCGAAGCCCGCCTCCCCCCCGCCATGCCCCACCTTCCCAAGCACATCCTCTTCGACTGGAACGGAACGCTCCAGGACGACGTCCGCGCCGCCGTCGCCGGCACCAACGCCCTGCTCCGCGACCAGGGCAGCCCCGAGATCTCCGTCGAGCGCTACCGCGAGGTCTTCTCCTTCCCCGCCCGCTCGTCCTACGAGGCGCTCGGCATCGACCTGGAGCACCATGACTGGGACGCGCTCTGCGACCGCTTCTTCTCCGTCTTCGCCTCCCACCCCTCCGTCGCGCTCTTCCCCGGCACCGTCCCCGCCCTTCGCGCGCTGCGCGCCGCGGGCGTCTCGCTCTCCATCGTCACCTCCTCCGAGCAGCGCTCGGTCGAGCGCGCGCTCGGGCGCTACGGCATCCGCGACGCCTTCGGCGCGGTCCGCGGGCAGTCGGACGCCGCCGCGGGCTCCAAGGTCGCGCAGGCGCGCGCCCTCTTCGACGAGCTCGGCCTCGCCCCGTGCGAGGCCTGCATGGTCGGCGACACGGGCCACGACAAGGAGGTCGCCGACGAGATCGGCTGCGCGTGCGTCCTGCTCGCCTCCGGCTACGAATCCCGCGCCCGCCTCGCCGCGCGCGGCGTCCCCGTCCTCGACGGCATCGCCGACCTCCCCGCCCACTTCGGCCTCGCGCCCGTTGCGGCACCGGCCCCTTTGCGCTAGAATCCGTCCCGTCCCCACCCCCCAGGAAACCCGCCCATGAACGCGAAACTCCTCCCCTGCCTCCTCCTCTCCTCCGCCTTCCTCGCCGGCTGCCCCTGCGAGGAGAAGACGCTCGTCCTCGAATGGGACGACGCCGCCACGAACGCCGCGCCCGCCGAGGCCGCCGCCGAACCCGACGCCGCCACGAGCCTCTCCAAGGCCGCGGCCCCCGTGGTCGACGCCGCGAAGGCCGCCGCCACGAACTTCGTCGCCGCCGCCGCGCCGGTCGTCGAGGACGTGAAGACCGCCGCCGCCGATTTCGCCGCAACCGCGAAGACCTCCGCGACCAACTTCGCCGCCGCCGCCGCGCCGGTCGTCGAGGACATGAAGACCGCCGCCACCAACCTCGCCGCCGTAGCGACCGACGCGCTTACGTCGCTCGCGGAAAGCGCGAAGGAGAACGCCTCGAGCTTCGCCGACGCCTCGAAGGAGTCCGCCGCCAAGCTCGCCGACTCGGCCCGCGAGGCCGCCGGCCCCGCGATCGAGAAGGCCAAGACCACCCTCCAGAGCGCCGGCGCCGACCTCGCCACGGCCCTCGAAGAGGGCGCGGCCAAGCTCCGCGACGCCCTGGATACGCCGCAGGCGACGGCCGAACCCGCACCCGCGGAGGCGACGCCCGCGCCCGCCGCCGAGCCCGCGGAAGCGCCCGCGCCCGCCGCCGAAGAGCCCGCCCCAGAAGAGCCCGCCGCGTGATCCCCGCCGCCCTCCGCGAGAACCTTCCGCGCCGCGCCGCGCTGCTGCGCTCGCTGCGCGGGACGCTCGACGCCGCCGGATTCGTCGAGGTCGAGACCCCGGTCCGCATCCCCGCGCCGGCCAACGAGCCCCACATCCTTCCGCCGCCGAGCGGGCGGGCGTTCCTGCGCGCCTCGCCCGAGCTGCAGATGAAGCGGCTTCTCGCCGAGGGGTTCGGGCGCATCTACCAGATCGGCCCGTGCTTCCGCCAGGGGGAGCGCGGAGACCGCCACGCCCCCGAGTTCACGATGCTGGAGTGGTACCGCGGCGGCGGGACGTACCTCGAGATCCTCGACGATCTGCGCCGCCTCGTCGCGGACGCCGCCACGGCCCTCCACGGGGAGCCGCGGGCGCGCTTCCGCGGCGCGACGCTGGACTTCGCCGCGCCCTGGGAGCAGATCCCCGTCCGCGAGGCGTACCGCCGCTTCGCCGGGTGGGACCCCGTCGCGCGCTGGGACGCCGAGCGCTTCGACCTGGACATGGCGCTGCGCGTCGAGCCCGCGCTCCCGAAGGACCGCCCCTGCGTCCTGCTCGACTATCCCGCCCCCGCCGCGTCCCTCGCGCGCCTCTCCCCCGCCGACCCGCGCGTGGCCGAGCGCTGGGAGGCCTACGCGGGCGGCATCGAGCTGTGCAACGCCTTCGGCGAGCTGGTCGACGCCGCCGAGCAGCGCCGGCGCTTCGAGGCCGCGCGCGCCGAGAAGGCCGCCCTCGGCGAGACGCCGATGCCGCTGGACGAGGACTTCCTCGCCTCCCTCCCCGCCATGCCCCCGTCGGGCGGCGCCGCCCTCGGCGTCGACCGCCTCGCGATGGTGCTGCTCGACGCCCCGGACATCGACGCCGTCCGCGCCTTCCTCCCGCCCGTCGGCGCGCTCTGGTAGGGCGCTGGCGTCCCCGTTCCGTTTCTGCTAGAATCCCGCCCCGCCATGAAATACGACCGCAACCACGCCCTCCTTTCCTCCTCGATCCCCGGCCTGCCCGAGCCCAAGCGCGGCAAGGTCCGGGACGTCTACGACCTCGGCGACACGCTCCTCTTCGTCGCGACGGACCGCCTCTCCGCGTTCGACGTCATCATGCCGAACGGCGTGCCGGACAAGGGCCGCGTCCTTACGCAGCTCTCGCTCTTCTGGTTCCGCCATTTCGCCGACGTCCCGAACCACCTCGTCACGGCCGACGTGGCGGAGTACCCCGAGGTCCTCAGGCCCTACGCCGCCGACCTCGACGGCCGCTCGATGATCGTGAAGAAGCTCGACATGGTCCCCGTCGAGTGCATCGCGCGCGGCTACCTCGTCGGCTCCGGCTGGGCCGAGTACAGAAAGCAGGGGACGGTCTGCTCGCAGGCGCTGCGCCCCGGCTACGTCCAGGCCGACCGGCTCGACGAGGCGATCTTCACGCCGTCGATGAAGGCCGAGCTCGGCGAGCACGACGAGAACATCTCCGTCGCCGAGCTCGAGCGCCGCGTCGGGAAAGACCTCGCCGACCGCCTCGGCGCCCTCACGATGAAGCTCTACAACGGCGCCGCGGACTACGGCCGCTCCAAGGGCATCCTCATCGCCGACACGAAGTTCGAGTTCGGCCTCGGGCCGGACGGCTCGCTCGTCCTCGCCGACGAGGTGCTCACGCCGGACTCCTCGCGCTTCTGGCCCGCGGCGGACTACCGCACCGGCGCCAACCCGCCCTCGCTCGACAAGCAGTTCGTCCGCGACTGGCTCGACGAGATCCACTTCAACCACGAGCCGCCCGCGCCCGAGATCCCCGACGAGATCGTCGAGAAGACCCGCGCCCGCTACCTCGACGCCCTCCGCATCCTCGCCGGCTAGCCCGCGCCGCCCCGCCCGCCCCCTTCCTCCCCCCGATCACCTCTTCCCCCATGTCCGAACACGAATGCAACGGCGATTGCGGGCACTGCGCCCACGCCGCCGAAGAACAGGCCGACGCGATGGACTGCCGCGTCCGCCACAACCTCGCCGGCGTCCGCAACGCCGTCGTCGTCCTTTCCGGAAAGGGCGGCGTCGGCAAGAGCACCGTCGCCGCCAACCTCGCCGCCGCGCTCGCCCTCGCGGGGCGGAAGGTCGGCCTGCTCGACGTCGACGTCCACGGTCCCTCGATCGTCGAGATGCTCGGCCTGCGCGGCGCGACGCTGATGGCGACCGAGGACGGCCGGATCCTGCCCGTCGACGCCGGCGGCGTCAAGGTGATGAGCGTCGGCCTCGCCGTCGAGGACCCTGACGCCGCCATCATCTGGCGCGGCCCGATGAAGCTCGGCGTCATCCAGCAGTTCCTCTCCCAGGTCGACTGGGGCGAGCTGGACTACCTCATCGTCGACGCGCCCCCCGGCACGGGCGACGAGCCGCTCACCGTCTGCCAGTCGCTCCCCGACCCGCTCGGCGCGATCGTCGTCACGACCCCGCAGAAGGTCGCCGCGGCGGACGTCTCCCGCTCGCTCGCGTTCTGCGACCAGCTCGCGTTCCCGGTCGTCGGCATCGTCGAGAACATGTCCGGCTTCGTCTGCCCGCACTGCGGCGAGCGCGTCGAGGTCTTCTCCACGGGCGGGGCCGCCGCCCTCGCGGAGAAGTACGACGCGCCGGTCCTCGGCCGCATCCCGCTCGACCCCGCGGTCTGCGCCTCGGGCGACGCGGGCGTCCCGTTCATGCGCTCCCTCGCCGGCACGCCCGTCGGGAAGGCGTTCGCCGACGTCGTCTCCGGCGTCGAGAAGGCCGCGGCGGAGCGCCCGCCCCGCCGCGAGGGCTAGGGAGGCCCCGTCGATGCGCCTTCCCTACTTCCTGCGCAGCGGAAAGAACCCGAAGGCGCTCTACTTCGCCCGCTGCCTCGCGCGCGGGCTCGTCCCGCCCGCGCTCTGCCGCGCGCGGCGCGACGCGCTGCTCGCCTCGATCGCGGAGCGGCCCGACCGCGACGAGATCGAGGCGCGCGCGGCCTACTGCTGCCGCCTCGACCCCGCCGGCGCGCCGGCGCCGCTCCCCGCCGGCGCGCCGCGCCTGCGCGACCAGCGCATGCCGTGGAAGGGCCAGGTCTACTACTTCGACACGCGCGAGTTCCTGCGCTTCTTCCCGCCGGAGCTGCGCTGGCTCCACGTCCCGGGCGACGTCACCGAGGTTCCGCCCGCCCCCGCGATCGTGAAGTCGCGCCCGATCGCGGAGGACCGCGGCGGCGCGAGCGGGAACGCCGGCGCCGTCCTGCTCAACCTCAACAAGGTGCGGCACTTCGTGTTCGTGCGCGACCGTCTGCGCTTCGAGGACAAGCTCCCACGCGCCGTCTTCCGCGGCAAGGTGAAGGGCAAGCCCAAGCGCATCGCCCTCTTCGAGCGCCACTTCGGCCGCCCGGAGCTCGACATGGGCGACACCTCCTCCCGCGCCGTCCGCCCCGAATGGGCCGCGCCGAAGCTCTCGCTCGAGGACCAGCTCCGCTTCCGCTACGTCCTCGCGATCGAGGGCAACGACGTCGCGTCGAACCTCAAGTGGGTGCTCTCCTCCAACTCCCTCGCCGTCATGCCGCGCCCGGAGTACGAGACGTGGTTCCAGGAGGGCCTGCTGCTCCCCGGCGTCCACTACGTGGAGATCCGGCCGGACTACGCGGACCTCCCGGAGAAGCTCGCCTGGTACGACGCGCACCCCGCCGAGGCCGCGGCGATCCTCGATGCCGCGCACGCCTGGGTCGCGCGCTTCCGCGACCCCGGGCGCGAACGCCTCGTCTCGCTCCGCGTCCTCGACCGCTACTTCCGCGCCACCGGCCAGCGGTAGCGCCCGCGCGCTGTTGCTTTGGCCGGGGCGGCGTGGTAGACTTCCGAGGCATGACGGGACGACTGTTCGAAATCCGCGAATTCACGCTGCACGACGGCCCCGGCGTGCGGACGACCGTGTTCCTCAAGGGCTGCCCGCTGCGATGCGCGTGGTGCCACAACCCGGAAGGACAGTCGTTCGAGAAGGAGACGATGCGGCGCAAGGACGGCTCGACCGTCGCGTGCGGCGAGGACTGGACCGCGGAGGCGCTCGCGGCGGAGCTGCTGCGCAACGCCGACATCATGGCGCAGAGCGGCGGCGGCGTGACGTTCTCCGGCGGCGAGCCGCTCGCGCAGGCGGCGTTCGTGTGCGCCGTCGCGGACCGGCTCCGCGCCGCGGGCGTCTCCTGCGCGCTGGAGACGAGCGGCCACGCGCCGGAGGCGGACTACCGCGCCGTCGCGTCCCGGATGGCGTTCGTCTACCAGGATCTCAAGCACCACGACCCCGCGGCCTTCCGGAGCTGGTGCGGCGGCGACCTCGCGCTCGTGCTCCGCAACCTCGCGTGGCTGCGCGAAAGCGGCATTCCCTTCGCCGTGCGCGTCCCGTGCATCCCGGACGTGAACGACGCCCCGGCCGACCGCGAGGCGCTCCTTCGCCTCGCCGGCCCCGGCACGACCGTCGAATTCCTTCCCTCCAACCCCGCGGCCCCCGCCAAGTATCCGATGCTCGGCCGCACCTACATGGCGCGCGCCGCGGGCCGCGGCGCGGGAGGGGAGGCCGGGGCCGGACGCGGGGGCGCAACGACGGACGTCCCCTCGAACAATCGGGGTGCAACGGACGGGCGTCTGTGCTAGAATCGCGGCCATGAAGACGAACACCGAAAGCCCCTCGGCCGCGCCGCAGGCGCCGGCCGGCGCCGTCATGGAGGGCGGCATCGCCAAGTTTCCCGCCGGCCGCATGCCGGACGAGGCCCGCGCCGAGGCGGAGGCGGCCTACGCCCGCGCGCCGGCGGAGCGCGTCTACCGGATCGGACCGGAGACGTCGCTCGACGAGGTGAACGCGCTCGAGCTGGCGCCCGGCTCGACGGTCCTCTTCCGGCGCGGCGGCGTCTGGCGCGGCCAGCTGCGCGTCCGCTCCGGCACCCCGGAGCATCCCGTACGCTACGGCGCGTGGGGCGAGGGCCCCGCGCCGATCCTGCAGCCGAGCCTCGACCGCAGCGCGCCCGGCGCGTGGCGGCGCGAGCCGGACGGCCTCTGGCGCGCGGAGACGGGCGCCGCGGTCGACATCGGCAACGTCGTGCTCGACCACGGCGACGCCGGCTGCCTCTTCAAGCGCGGCTCCCGCGCGGAGGCGCGGCGCGACCGCGACTTCTGGTTCGACCCCGCCACGGGCGGCGTCCTCGTCCGCTCCGACGCGGGCGACCCCTCCGCGCGCTGGCGCTCGATCGAGCTCTCGCGCAAGCTGCACTGCGTCGACGAGGCCGGCGCGCACGACGTCGTCTACGAGGGGCTGGCGGTCCGCTACGGCGCCGCGCACGGCTTCGGCGGCGGCGGCGTGAAGCGCGTCTCGATCCTCGGCTGCGAGGCCTCGTGGATCGGCGGCGGCGTGCTCTACGTCGACGACCTCGGAAACGACGTCCGCTATGGAAACGGCATCGAGTTCTGGGGCGGCGCGGAGGACGTGCGCGTCGAGGGCTGCCGCATCCGCGACTGCTTCGACGCCGGCCTCACCGACCAGAGCAACGAGCCCGGCTCCGTGCAGCGCAACCTGCTCTGGCGGAACAACACGGTCGAGCGCTGCGAGTACTCCTACGAGTTCTGGCAGCAGGGCGCGGGCGGCGCCGCCGAGAACATCCGGGTCGAGGGCAACGTCTTCCTCGACGCCGGCGCGAGCTGGGGCCACGTGCAGCGCTGGAACCCGGGCGGGGCGCACCTGCGCTTCCAGGACACCACCGTCCCGACGCCCGGCTTCGCCGTCGTCGGCAACCGCTTCTCCCGCGCGACGGAATGCCTCGCGCGCCTCTTCAACGACTGGCGCGGGGAGGCGCTCTTCCGCGACAACGCCTGGGAGAGCGCCGGCGAGCCGGTCTGCCTCTGGCACGCCCGCCCGCGCGCCGGGCTGCGCTTCCTCTGCCCCGACTACCTCGACCGCAACCACCGCGACGACCGCGCGGAGATCGAGTCGCAGGGCCCCGGCGGCCGCGACTTCGCGGCCACGCCCGAGGGCTTCCGCGCCTTCGAGGAGGCGTTCGGCTTCGGCCCCGACACGTTCCGCCGCGTCTGAGCGCCCCTCGCCGGCAGGCGGGAATCCGGGGGCGCCGCCCCCGGAAGCGGAGGACGGCCCGGCTACGGCGCCGCGAGCTCCACGCGCCGGATGATCTGGTCCTGGAACTCGCGATCCAGCTCGACGAAGTAGCCGCTCCAGCCCCACACGCGGACGACGAGGTGCCGGTGCTTCTCCGGATGCGCCTGCGCGTCGAGGAGCGTCTCGCGGTCGATGGCGTTGATCTGCAGCTGGTGGCCTCCGCGCAGCACGAAGAAGCGCACGAGCTCGGCAACCTTGTCCACGCCGTCCGGCAT
>CAMOEO010000129.1 GCA_946612175.1 uncultured Verrucomicrobiota bacterium | reverse complement strand
TGGAACGACCGCGCCGGCGAGGTCGGCCGCACGCTCGACGCGAAGGACTACGACGTCGCGGAGATCTTCGGGAAGAAGGGCGTCGCGATCCTGCACCTCTCCGGTCTCATCGCCGCGATGAGCCCCGAGACGACGAAGGCCTGCCTCGCGCTCGCGAAGGCCGCGAAGAAGTACGGCACGCTCGTCTCCTTCGACCTGAACTACCGCGCGACGTTCTGGAAGGGCCGCGAAGCGGAGCTCGCCAAGGCGTTCCACCAGATCGCCTCGGTCGCCGACATTCTCGTCGGCAACGAGGAGGACTTCCAGCTCTGCCTCGGGATGAAGGGCCCGGAGGCCGGCGGCAAGGACCTCGGCTCGAAGATCGAAAGCTTCAAGGGCATGATCGAGACGGTGGCGAAGAAGTACAAGAACGCGAAGATGTTCGCGACGACGCTCCGGCAGGTCGTCTCCGCGGGGCGCCACCTTTGGGGCGCGATCCTGCGCGCGGACGGGAAGTGGTTCGTCGAGGAGCCGCGCGAGATCGACGTGCTGGACCGCATCGGCGGCGGCGACGGCTTCACGGGCGGCCTGCTCTACGGCGTGCTGAAGGGCTGGGACGGCGAGAAGTGCCTGCGCTTCGGCTGGGCGAGCGGCGTGCTCGCGGCCTCTTCGCTCAACGACTACGCCGAGCCGGCGGACGAGAAGCAGGTCTTCGACGTCTGGGCCGGCAACGCCCGCGTCCAGCGCTAGCGCGCGGCGTCCCGCATCGCTTCGGCGGCCCGGACGCCCCCGCCCCGTTCCGTCCCGTGAAGGATCTTCTCCGCTGCTGTCTCTGCCCCCGCGCGTGCGGCGCAAACCGCCTCGCGGGCGGCCTCGGCGTCTGTCGCGCCGGCGCGCGCCCCAAGGTCTTCCGCTGGGGCGCCCACTTCGGGGAGGAGCCCCCCGTCTCCGGGACGCGCGGCTCGGGCGCGGTCTTCTTCTCGCACTGCCCCCTCGGCTGCCTCTACTGCCAGAACCACCCCTGGACGGCCGGCGGCGCCGGGGAGGAGATCTCGGTCGACCGCCTCGCGGGCATCTTCCGCGAGCTCGCCGCCCAGGGCTGCCACAACTGGAACCTCGTCACGCCCGAGCCGTGGCTCCCGCTGATCCGCGAAGCGGGGCTGCGCGCGCGGGAGGCCGGCGCGGACCTGCCGTTCGTCTACAACACGAGCGGCTACGTCCGCGTCGAGGCCGCGGAGCGCTACCGCGACCTCATGGACGTCGTCCTCGCCGACCTGCGCTACGCTTCGCCAGCCTGCGCGCGCGAGGGCTCACGCGCCCCGGACTACCCCGAGGCCGCCCGCGCCTACGTGAAGTGGTGCTGGGAGAACGTCGGTCCGCTCGAGCTCGGCGCGGACGGCGTGGCGCGCCGCGGGACGATCGTCCGGCTGCTCGTCCTCCCGGGCCACGCGGACGAGGCGGTGGAGAGCCTCCGCTGGCTCCACCGCAGCTGCGGCACCGGCATCGCGGTCTCGATGATGTCCCAGTACACGCCGGCGCACGCCGCGCTGCGGACGCCCGGCTGGGACCGGACGATCGCCGAGGAGGAGTTCCTGCGCGTCACGGACGAGGCCGCGCGCCTCGGGATGGACGAGGGCTGGACGCAGCCCTGGGGCACCGCCGTCGGCGACGACGAGCTCCTGGGCGAGAACATGAAGCCCGGCGAAGGCGCCGTCGGCCGCGCGGCGGCGTCCGGAACGCCGCGCGCCTGATCCGTCGGGCGCCCTTCGGACGGTGCCGTCATTTTTGTCTTTCCCGCAACGGGCTTTTCGGCTATACTCCCCACCCCAGTTGCGGCCGCGCGTCCCCCTCTGCGGCGGCACCCCCCCCGTTTTCAAGACAAGAACATCCCATCCAAAAACCGGAGAAGCACACATGAGTGGACACAGCCACTGGGCCACGACCAAGCACGCCAAGGCCGCGGCCGACGCGAAGAAGGGCAAGATCTTCAGCCGCATCGCCAAGGAGATCATGCTCGCCGCCAAGGTGAACGGCGACCCGAACACCAACCCCGCCCTCCGCACCCTCGTCGAGAAGGGGCGCAAGGCGAACATGCCCAAGGACAACATCGAGAACGCGATCAAGAAGGGCACGGGCGAGCTCGCCGGCGCCGCGGCGTTCGAGGAGATCACCTACGAGGGCTACGCCCAGGGCGGCGTGGGCATCATCGTGAACGTCCTCACCGACAACAAGAACCGCGCGGCGGCCGACGTCGGCCACATCTTCAAGCGCAACGGCTCCGACTTCGCCACGCGCGGCGCCGTCTCCCGCAACTTCGAGCGCAAGGGGCAGATCCTCGTCGCGGCGGACGCCAAGATGGGCGAGACGCCCGTCACCGAGGACCTCCTTATGGAGATCGCCCTCGAGGCCGGCGCCGACGACATCAAGTCGACCGAGGACGGCTTCGAGATCACGACGGCCCCGTCCGACTACCAGGCCGTCGAGACGGCGCTGGAGGAGAAGGGCGTTCCCACCGTCTCCTCCGAGATCGTCTACCTCCCCGTCGAGGGCACGACCGTCGAGGTGTCCGACCTGGCGCAGGCCAAGGCGATCCTCAAGTTCGTCGATGCGCTCGACGAGAACGAGGATGTCCAGAACGTCTACCACAACGCGGACATCGCCGACGAGATCATGGAGAAGATCGAGGCCGAGGACAAGTAGTCCCCGCCCGTCGCTCCCTTCGCGCGGCGCGCGACCCTCCCCGGGCCGCGCGCCGTTTCGTTTCACCCCCGTTCGCGCCGGACGGGGCGCTCGCTCGACACGCTCGAGGCGGTAGCGCCAGAGGAACTCGCCGCCGTCAGAGGACGGCGTCGAGGGGGAGGCCCGCGTCCGCGGCGGGGAGGCCGCGGGCGAGGGCGTTGGCGGCGGCGCGGCCGGCCGCCTCGCCCATCTGGTTGCAGTTGACCATCACGCGGCAGGCGCCGTAGGCGTCGCGGTCGCAGTCGAGGCAGCGGCCGGGGGCGAGGACGTTCTCCGCCCCCTCGTGGATGTCCACGCGGTAGGAGCCGCGCGCGATGCAGTCGTCGAAGCGGTGCCCGCCCAGGAGCTCCTCCGCCGTCACGCGGTGGAGCGAGTCGACGTGGCAGGACTCGCGCAGCCCGACGTGCGGGGCGAGCGCGACGACGGAGAGCCCTTCGCGCCGACGATCTCGGCGCCCCAACCGAACGTGTGGGCGAGGCCCGCGCCGGCCTCGGGCCGCATCAGCGCCTCGAAGGAGAAGTCCGGATGCCGGGCGCGGATGCGGTCGGCGCCCGCGAGGATCGCGCAGAGCGTGTGCGCCTGCATCGCCTCCTTCGGCGGCCGCCAGGTCGGCAGCCCCGCGAAGCGGCAGAGGTCGGCGTCGCCGGCGGCGGCGAGCTGCGCATCGGCGACGTGGCGAAGGCCGCGTTCGCCTCGACGCGGCTGCTGCAGCGGAACTTCAAGGACGTCACAGGCCGGACGGTCGGCGACGCGCTGCGCGACGAGCGGCTGCGCCGCGTCCGCGCACTCCTCTCGGAGACGACGACGCCCATCGGCGCGGTCGCCGGGCTGTGCGGCTTCAAGAGCGACGGCTACCTCAAGCAGCTCTTCCGCGCCCGCCACGGCTGCACCATGCGCGATTGGCGCCGCCGCGCTCAGGGCGGGCGCTGAATGGGACGGGCGGTCAGTCGCCGCCGTGCGGGGCGGCGAGGGCGCCGTCGTCGTGCGCGGTCGGGGCGGCGGCGGACGCGCCGGAGAGGGCGGCGTCGTAGCCGCCGTCGACGGTCCACGAGGACATGCCGGCGGGCTGCCAGCCGTGCGTCCAGCCCTGGTGCCAGACGATCTTCTTCGGGCCGCGCAGCTCGTTGTAGAGCACGGCCAGCGAGGACGGCGGCGAGACGTAGTCGCCGAGCCCGGCCTTGGAGATCTCGACGGGGCACGCGACGCGGCGCGCGGCGAAGACGGCGTCGAAATACGCCATGTCCGGGAACCAGCACGCCGGGCGGTAGGTGGAGGGCAGGCGCCCGAACTCGGCCTGTCCGGTCCAGTCGCAGCCCCAGGTGACGGAGGTCGAGACGCGCGTGACGCGCGGGAAGCGCGCCGCGGCCATCAGCGCCTGCCACCCGCCCTGGCTGCCGGCGGCGAGCGAGAGCGTGCGGCCGTCCCATTCGGGCAGCGTGACGATCCACTCCAGCGCGCGGACGGCGCGCAGCGCCATGCCGAGCCAGTAGCTCGTCTCGCGGTGTTCGTTGGATTCCGGATCGAAGCCGTATTCGAAGCCGGGCCTGCGAACGGAATCGAAGAACGCCTTCACGTAGTCCGGGCCGCGCCCGAGGTCGAAGCCGTGGCCGTTGGACTCGAAGCGGATGCGGTCGTGCGGCCCCTTGGCGGGGGCGGGCTGGTCGTCCTTCGAGGCGCCGCGGTAGGAGACCTCCGCGGGGTAGCGGTTCGTCGGGGAGGCGTCGGCCGGGACGGTGAGCCAGCCCGTCACGGGGCGGCCGCCGGCGCAGTCGACGCGCACGGCGTAGAGACGCACGCCGGCGTCGGCGCACGGCATCGGGGCGAGCTCCGCGCGGACGGGCACCGCGGCGAGCGCCGCCATTTGGGCCTTCCAGAAGGCGTCGTAGTCGGCGGGCTCCGTCCCGGCGCGCAGCGCCCCGGGCGCGACGCCGGCGCCGCCCTGGAAGAAGACGCGCTTCTCCCAGCGGTGTTGTTTGGGGACGCGCCTGCCGTCGGCCGTGACGACGTTGGCCTCGACGCAGACGAAGCCGGGCCTGTCGCCCTTCGTGCGGAGGACGAGCGGCGCCTCCGCCGTCGGCAGCGGGGCGCGGCCCTTCTCGACGACCCCGTCGTCGCCGCGCCGCTCCCAGTCGACGAAGTAGGTGCCGGGCGGAATCTCGCCCTTCGCGCCGTCGAGCCGGATCTCGAAGACCATCTCCTCGCCCGGAGCGAAGAACGGGTCGTCGCGGCCGACGAGGCGCCCGACGAGCTGCGCCGCGTCCCAGTTCACGGGTTCGCCGACGACGCCGCGGAAGCCGTCGAGCAGGGCGCGTCGGCGCGGGTTGTCGGCGGAGGGGACGAAGGGCCTGCCGGGGCCTTCGCACGCATGCTCGACGCTCCAGCCGTCCCATTCGCGGAAGGCATGGTAGCTCCAGTCCCACCCGTATTCCTCGAAGACGGCGATGCAGTCGCGCAGATAGGCGTCCGCGCCCTGCGCCCACGTGATGGCGCTGAATTCGCCGATGTAGATCTTCGCGCCGTGGCGCTTTTCGAACGCGCGGACGGGCGCGAGCGCCCGGCGGAGGTAGTCGCGGTCCCAGCCCTTCGACGGGTCGGGCCAGACGGCACCGACCGGACGCCCGGCGACGCCCTGGTGCGTGAACTCCATCGGCCCGTAGCAGTGGGCCTGGTAGATCACGTTGTCCATCCGCAGCGGCGAGAGGTAGGAGAACGCGGCGGGGCTGTCCCAGTCGTTGGATTCGACGATGATCGCGGTGTCGGGGTCGATCTCGCGCACGGCCTCCGCCGCGCGGCGCTGGAGCGTCCAGTAGTCGAAGGGCGCGCGCCCGATCTGCACGGGCTCGTTCACGAGGTCGTAGCCGTAGATCGCGTCGGCGTTGCCCTTGAGGCGCGTCGCGATGTGGCGCCAGGTGTCGACGAACGCGTCGGCGTACTCCTTCTCGCGGAACATCGCCATCTCGCGGTCCATGCCGCGCCCGCCGGGCGTGACGTGCAGGTCGACGACGATCCGGATCCCGTGCTTGCGCGCGGCGGGCAGCACGACCTTCTCCAGGCAGTCGAGCTTGCCGTCGATCCAGGCCCGGAACTCGTCGAGGTCGCGGTTGTCGTCCACGCCGTTCCAGTTGCGCATCATCTGGTAGCGGGCGAGCGTCGCGCCCCACTGCGCGAGCGTCTCGAAGTCCTCCTCCGTCGGATTGCGGCCGGGAAGCATGACGCCGCGGCGGCGCCCTTCGGGGATTAAGTCGGCGCTTTGCGCCTGTAAGTCGCCGCTACGCGGCGTCAAGTTTTCGTTCGGGTAGCGGACGATGAAGTCCTGGTTGACGAGGCGGAAAACGCCCTGGGCCGGGCCGGCGCGGAGGGTGGAGAGGTCGAACTCGACGCGTCCGCTCGGGCCCTGCAGGCCGAGCTCCATCTCGGCGAAGCCGGGGCGGGCGTCGCCGAACGTCGCCTCGTTGCGCAGCGTCGTTTCGGGGAGGTCGCCGACGACGTTGCGGCAATTGGGCCAGGCTTCGCGACCCGTGGCGGGGTCCCGCCAGTGCAGCTGGAACTTGAGGCCGAGATACGACTTGGTCGGCTTTGCGAGTCCCGAGCCCTTCGCGGACACGGCCATCGCGAAACCCTCCGCACCCTCGAGCAGCTCTGCGGGGACGAGCGCGGTCGCCATCGCGTCGGCCGGGTAGTCGTCCGCCGGGATGTCCACGACGAGACGGTCGCCTTCGAGCGTCGCGTATTTCGCGGGGAGCCGCCAGACAAGACCCGGGATCGGCGCAGGCTCCGGTTCGGGCGTCTGGACCTCCTGCGGCTCGGATGCGGCGGCGGACGCCGCAAGGACGAGGGAAGCGGACAGGCAACGGGGAAGGGGGAACCGGTTCATGGTGCAGATTCTACCATCCCGGGGGCGGGGAGACAAGCAGGCAGCCCTCGAAGTCCGGGACCGGGCGAAGCGGCGGGGGGCGAGGCGACCTTGTCCACGCGAAGAGGCTGTGGTAGACTCCGCCGCATGAACGAGAACGACAGAGTCTGGCGCGGGTGGAGCCCCGGCGAATTCCAGGCGCACTTCATCCACACCGGCGTCGCGGAGTCGGTGTTCTTCGTGTTCCCCGACTCCACGACAATGCTGCTCGACTGCGGCGACCAGGCGTCGATCACGCGCGGAAAGTTCGCCGTCCCCGCCCTGCCCGGGCCCGAGCGGCTCGCCGGCGAATGGGTGGCCCGCTACGTCCGCCGCGCGAACCCCAACGGCGCCGAAGTCGACTGGGCCGTCGTCTCCCACTTCCACTCCGACCACGTCGGGACGCCCTCGTGGCAGAAGTTCCCGTGGTTCCCGGACGAGCCGGACCGCCTCGAGGGCTGCCCCCGCTGCGGGTTCGCCCTCGCGGCCGAGACGCTCCGGTTCCGCCGCGCGACGGACCGCGGCTGGCCGGACTACGACGATCCGATGCCGAGCGCGTGCGCGGAGGAGGTCGGCATCGTCCGCTCCACCTGGGAGGCGCTGCGGCGCCGCGACGGGCTCGTCCCCGAACCCTTCCGGCTCGGCGCGACGGACCAGTTCTCCGCCGAGCGCGGTGGCGCGCCCGGTTTCTCCGTCCGCAACGCGTTCGCCAACGGACGGCTGGCGCTGCCGGACGGCTCCGTGCGCGACCTCTACGCCGACTTCATCGCCCGCGACCGACCCGCCGCGCTCAACGAGAACGGAATGAGTCTCGGGATGGTCTTCTCCTATGGCGCGTTCCGGCTCTTCGCGGGCGGCGACTTCTCCGACACGATCCCCGGGCCCGACGGGCGGCGGATCTCCGTCGAGGACGAGCTGGCCGGCTGCATCGAACGCTGCGACGTCGCGAAGATCGACCACCACGGCCACCACTCCGTCGGCCGCGCGCTCGCCGCGGCGCTCCGGCCGCGCGTCTGGGTCGCCTGCGTCTGGGACCGGCTGCACCTCACCGAGGACACGGCCGAGTCGCTGCTCGTTCCGGGCGCGCCGGACGACGCGCAGCCGCTCCTGGTGCCGACGGTCCTCCCCGTCACGGAGGCCGGCGAGCGCCCGTGGTGGCGCTTCGTGCCCGACGCCTGCCGCACGGGCTGCCACGCCGTCGTCACCGTGCCGCCCGGCGGCGAGACCTTCCGCCTCGACCTGCTCGACGCCCGCGACGAGGCCATGCGCGTCGTCGACTCGCGCACCTTCCGCACCGAGTAACCCGTCGGGAATCGGAGCCCTACTTGCCGCGCCACGCGCGCATCGTGCGGCCGAAGCGGCGGCGTGGCACGGCACGTCTCGCTCCTCAAGTCGCATGAAATCGCCTGGGGCGGCCTCTCGATGGACGACATGTGAACG
>CAMOEO010000128.1 GCA_946612175.1 uncultured Verrucomicrobiota bacterium | reverse complement strand
CCCTTCGCGGACTGGACGCCCGAAGAGCGCGCCGCCCGCCTCTCGTGGCCGCCGCCCGACGCGCAGCCGACGCTGCTGGCGCTCGTCGCGGACGACGGCACGGCCCTCTTCGCCGGCCCGATCGGCGACCCCGCCGAGGCGCCCTCGCCCGAACTCTTCGCGGCCGAGGCGCGCTTCGCGCCGGGCGCCGCGGCCCGAACCCCGCTGGCGTCGGTCCGCACGCTCGTCGTCGCCCGCGGCGTCGGGACGATCCCCGACTACGCCTTCGCGGGCCTGCCGGAGCTGCGCTGCGTGGTCCTCCCCGAA
The DNA here is from genome assembly GCA_946612175.1 of uncultured Verrucomicrobiota bacterium. GTDB lineage: Bacteria > Verrucomicrobiota > Kiritimatiellia > RFP12 > UBA3636 > UBA3636. The sequence goes on along the minus strand of CAMOEO010000128.1, from coordinate 7,757 downwards.
TCCGTCCGCACCGTCGCCGGCCGCGCCTTCGCGGACTGCCCCGCGCTCGAATCGGCCGTCTTCCTCTCGCGGGAGGAGACCACGATCTCGCTGGACGCGTTCGACGGCGCCGCGCCCTCCTTCGCGATCTTCCACCCCGCGTACTCCGTTCTGGAGCCGCGCCCGATCGCGCTCTGGAGCTTCTCGGACGACCATCCGGAAGCGGCCCCGACGTTCTTCCTCCGGGGCCTGGGCCTCTCCGACGGCGAATCGCCCGGCGCCGTCTGGTCCCGGGTCGGCGACCGCGCGCGCTACACGGGGCTCCGCGTCGAAGGCGGCCGCGCGTTCGTCGTCGCCGCCGACGGCACGGAGAAAACGCTCCGCCGCTACGACACCGGGGAGGACGCGAAATGAAGAACGCGAAAACCGCCCTCGCGCTCCTCGCGCTCCTCTCCCTGCCCGCGCCCGCCCTCGCGGCGGAACCCACGCGCTCGGCGGCGCCCGGCTCGCCCGGAATGGGCGCGGGCGGCGTCTTCGAGCCCTACGAGCGTTCGCCGGAGCTGGACGCGGAGTGCGCGAAATACGGACTGCGCGCGTTCTGGTTCCGCCGCGACCTGCCGCCGGAGGGGACGCCGGAGGGCGACCGGATCCGCGCGCTCAACGCCCGCGCGGCCGCGCCGGTCGCGCAGGCCGACCGCCGCCACGGCGGCAAGCGCGCGGACAACGCGCTCCCGGAGCGCATCCCCTTCCTGCTCTTCCTGCCCGATCCCGCCGCCTGCACCGGCGCGGTGCCGCTCGTCGTCTACCTGCCCGGCAACGGCGAGCAGGGCACGGACCTGCGGAAGCAGTTCCGCCAGACGGCGTGCATCGCGCGCGCGACCTCGCCCGCGTTCCAGGCCTCGCACCCCGCCGCGCTGCTCGTCCCGATGCCGCCGGACTGGGGCGACCGCAACATTTCGGCGGGCTTCCCGCGCGATCCCTTCGGCCCGCAGGCGGAGCTCTTCTGCGATCTCGCGCTCGCCGTCGCGCGCGGCGCCCCCGCGCTCGGCGGTCCGGCGATCGATCCGGCGCGCATCCACCTCACCGGCCTCGGCACCGGCGCGAACATCGCGGCCGGGATGGCCTTCGACCACCCCGGGCGGTTCGCGTCCGTCTCCGGCGCGTGGTTCTCGCCCCACTGCGACCCCAGCCCGCGCGTCCCCGGTGCGTGGTGGATCGCGCAGGAGGACAAGGACCGCGACGAGGACGAGCGGCTGGAATGGGAGGAGGTCCTCGACCACCGCATCCGCCCCTTCGGCGCGGCCGTGCGCGCCGCGGGCGGCGCCTTCGAATACCGCGAATACAAGCCCCTGCCGGGCGGCGGCTGGTGGTGGGATCGGATGTGGCGCGACGACGACGCCTTCTGGGACTGGCTCTTCGCGCAGAGAAGCGGGGGCGAGATCGATCCGGAGGACGCCGCGTCCGTCCCGCGCTTCCTCTTCGGGGAGCCGGCGGGCGCGGATCCCTCCCCGCCGCCCCCGGCGCCCGGGGATTCCTGCCCGGCGGAGTTCTCCGTCCTCGCGCTCCAGGAAGGGCTCGTGTTCGGCGCGCGCGTGGACGCGACGCTGCGCGTGGGCATCGACGACCCCGCCACGCCGGCGGCGGGCGCGCGCGGCGTCTGGGACGGCGCGCGCTCGACGGGGGAGCGGCTCGGTGCGGCGGCCCTGCCGTCCGGGACCGCCGGCGCGGACGGCGTCCTGCGGCTGCGCGGCCTGTGCCTCGACGGCGACGACCCCTTTTCGTCCGTCTATCTGATGCCCGCCGGGGTCCGCGTGACGGCTCCTGGCGCGTGGGGGCGCCGCTTCTCCCTCGAGGTCGGCGCGCCGAGCGGCGGCACGTGGCGCGTCTCGCCGCAGCCCGGCGAAGCCGTCGCCGCGGACGGCACGCTCCTGCTCCGCGGCGTGCGCCGCCCGGCGCCGCTCGCGCTCTCGGAACTCGCCGTCCCGTGCGGGGACTTCCCCGCGGAGGGCGTCGGCTACGACGCCGCGAAGGGCGCGTTCCTGCCGCCGCTCGGCGTCGGCGAGACGGCCGACTTCTTCGTCGAGGCGGGGCGCACGGCCGCGATGCCGGGCCAGCCGGCCTACGCCTGGCTCGTGCTGCGCCCCGCTCCGGGCGGCGCGTTCCTCCTCGAACGCGACCGGTGGGACGACCTGCGCACGCCGCGCGAGGCGCCGGCGGACGGCTGGAGCGCCGAACCGCTGCGCTTCGTCTTCCGGAGCCCCGAGCACACGGCCGCCCCCCGCGCCCACCCGCTCCGCGGCCTCTACCCGCGGCACGAAGTCGTCCGGCAGTCCGCGGACGAGACGCCGGCCGGACGCGTGATCCTCTTCCGAAGCCGTCCCGACGGCGCCTCCGCGCCCGGGCCTCGGCGCTTCCGCCACGGCGCCGTCGTCCCGCCGCGTGCCTTCGCGCTGGACGGCAACAACGTCTTCGGCGTCCGCTTCAACCCCGAGCCCAGCGACCGCTCCCTCGAGCCGATCTCCGGGCTCCGCCTCCCGCCGCCGCCGCCCGCCGCGGACGCCGCCCCGCCCGCGCCGCCGCCCGCCGCCCCCCTCGGAGAAGGCCCTCTGCTCGCCGCCCTTGCGCCCGGCGGCGAAACCGCGCTCTTCCTCGGCGCCGAGGCGCAGGGCGCCTTCGCGCCGCCGACCTTCCCCGCGACGGTCCGCTTCGCCCCCGGCGCCGCCGGCAAGACGCCGCTCGCGGCCGTGCGGACGCTCGTCGTGCCACGCTTCGCGCCCCGCGTCCCGGCGCGCGCCTTCGCGGGCCTTCCCGAACTGCGCTGCGCCGTGCTGGAAGGCTTCGCGGGCCTCGGCCCCGGCGCCTTCGCGGACTGCCCGCGGCTCGAAGCGGCGCTCTTCGACGCTCCGCCCGGAGACCCGATTCCGCCCGACGCCTTCGCGGGCGCCGCGCCCGGTTTCGCCGCGTTCCTCGGGGCCGTGTCCGGGATCGGGCGCAACCCGGGCGACGAGGCCTCGCTCCCCCGCGCGGATGGCGCACCGCCGCTCCCCGCGCGCGTCGTCGGATTCCGCGGCGAAGACGGGTGGGACCGCCCCTTCCTCGCCGGCGGTCTGTCCGGCGGTCTGTGGAGCCTGGACGCCGGACGCGCGGAATACCGCGGCCCGCGCGTCGACGGCGGCGTCCTGTGGATGCCGTTCGCGGACGACGGCGCGGCGGTCCTGCACCGCGCCGACGGCGCCGGGCCCGCGCCCGCCACGCTCGGAGGTCGGCGCGTCGTCGGCGAAGCCGAGCTCGGCCGCCGTCGCGGCCCGCCGCTGCGCTGGGAATGGCCCGCGCCCGGCGAAGCCGCCGCCGCCGGCTTCTTCGCCCGCTCGATGCCGCCCGCCTTCGACGGCCCGCTCGAAATCCCCGCCGAGCTGCCCTGCGGCGCGCGCGTCGTCGCCATCGCCGACGGCGCCTTCTCGCCGCTCTCGCCCGATCCGCGCGACGACCCCGCCACGTTCGCCGGCCGCGATGACGCCTGGTGGCGCACCAACGCCGTCGACCTCGTCGTCCGCGAGGGCGTGCGCCGCATCGGCGCGCGCGCCTTCGCGGGCTTCGCGCCGCTGCGCTCCGTCCGCCTCCCGTCGACCCTCGAAACGATCGGGCGCGAAGCCTTCGCCGACTGTATCGCGCTGGAACGGATCGAGCTCCCGTCCGCCGTCCGCGAAATCCCCGCCGGAGCCTTCAAGGGCTGTCGCGCGCTACGCGTCGTCTCCGCCCCGGGCGCCCTGCGCGTCGGCCCGCTCGCCTTCGCCGCCTGCCCCGAGCTCGTCGCCGTCACGACCGCCGGCGAACCCGTAGACCTCGATCCGTGGGCCTTCGTCGACTCGCCTCGCGCGCACATCCGCTCCCTCCCCCGCGTCCCCGCCGAGCCCCCCGCGCCCGGGGATCGCGGCTCTCTTCCTCCGTCTCCCCTCCCTTCCGATCCGGCGGCGCGGCCTCCGGACCATACGGCCGATGCCGCGGCGGGCGCATGGCGCCCGTCCGCAAGCGAGGCCGAGAGCCGAATCGCGCAGCGATTCGGCGCCCCCTCCGCCGCCCTCGTTCGCGTCGTCGACGCCGACGGCGCGCCCGTGCCCGGCGCGTGGGTCGCGTGGCGCTTCCCGGCCCCCGAGCACCGCGCGCCCTTCGGCGTCGAGGCGGCCGAAGGCCTCGCCCGCGCAGACTCCAACGGCGTCGCGCGCGCCGAGGCCGAGGGATTCGGCGTCTTCGAGGCCGCGCTCGTCGACCCCGCCACGGGAATGCGCTTCGGCTGGAAGACCGCGCGCGGCCGCGCGCCCGGCGAGCCCTTCGAGCTCGCACTCGCCGACACGCCCGCCTCGCGCGAGCTCGGCGCCCGAACCGGCAAGCGCTCGTGGTGGAGCGACGCCGAGGGCTGGCGCTCCGAGGCCTACGAGGGAGCGCTCCTGGACGACTCCGCCGTCGAAGCCCTCTTCGACCTCGGCGGCGCCCCCGTCGGCCTCGACCTTGCGCGCCGCGCCTTCCTCCCGCCGCTCGGCGACGGCGAGACCGCCGACTGCTTCCTGCGCGCCTTCCGCCACTGGCCCGAGGACTCCGGCCTCGCCCTCGAAGGCATCGAAGTGATGCAGGATGCAGAATGCACAATGCACAATGCACAATGCACAATGTTCCGACCTCTCCCCATTCTGCATTCGGCATTCGGCATTTCCACCAATTCCCTCTACCTCCGTGCCCTACCGCCCTGGTCCAACGGCCGCCGGCGCCGCGTCGGGCATCTGCTCCCGCCGCCCTGCTCCTGGTCCTCCACCAACGGCTGGACCGGCCCGCTCCCCGCGCCGTGGCGCGCCGTCTCGGACTCCACCCCGCTGCGCGTCCCCGTCCGCTCCCGCGGCGCCGAGGGCTGGGTCGAGATCGGTCCCGGCGGCACGCTCTGGTCCGGCCTGCACGTCTCCGGCTTCCTCCCCGTCGAGAGCCGGCCCTTCGCGCGGACCCCCGGCGCCGAGGAATGCCGGATCTGGCGCGGTCCGCTTCCCGCGCGCGGCTTTCTCGCCATCGGCAAGACCATCGACGGCGCGGCCTGCCTCCTCGGGCCGTGCGCCCCGGAAGGCGGGCCCTGCGCGCCGTCCGCGTTTTCCGGCGCCGCGAGGATTGCGCTCTTGGCACAGTCCTCCGATGCGCCGCAATTCCTCGCGGACATCGACACGCTCGTCGTCCCGTCCTTCGTCGGGGAGGTGCCCGACCACGCCTTCGAGAACTGCGGCGATCTGCGCTGCGTCGTCCTCGAGCCGGGCGTCCGCCGCATCGGCGCTCGAGCCTTCGCCGGCTGCACCAACCTCGCCGCCGTGCTCCGCGTGCAGGAGAGGGCGGGCGACAAGGTCGCCTTCCCGGACGTCGCGCCGGACGCCCTCGCGGACTGCGCCGCCGGCCTCGCGTGGCACGCCCTGGTGGAACCGGCCGGCGACGACGCGCCGGTCTGGCGCCGCACCCCGCGCGGCCTCTCCTACGCCGGCCCGCGCATCCTCGACGGCTGGCTCTGGCGCGCCGCCGCGATGCAGAGGCGCTCCGGCGGCGCCGACTTCGTCCGCCTCTCCGACTCCACACTCCCCCCCGGCACCCTCTCCCTCCTCCCTCCAACCCCTTCCACCTCTTCAACCCCTCCAACCCCTTCTTCCATTCAGCATTCCGCATTCGGCATTCCGCATTTGATCGTCCCCCCCTCCCTCTGCGGCCATCCCGTCCACGACTTCGACGGCACGGCGCTCCCCGAGACCGTCGACACGCTCGAACTGCCGCCGGGACTGCGCCGCGCGGACCTTCCGAACCATCTGCCGCGCGTCGTCCGCTCGTCGGACCCCGCCACGGAGATCGAATTCCACGACCGCGAACCGCAGCTGCTCTTCTTCCCGCCGGGGCGCTACTGGTGGTATCCCTTCGGCGTGAACGTCGGCCTCACGCGGCTGCTGCCCGCCTTCTGCGACCTCGGGGAGCAGATGGCCGTGCGGCACCAGAACCGCGACGACGGCGGCTGGCTCTGGGTCCCGGTCGGCAACGACGCCGCGCAGCTCGTCGGCTACCGCGGCCCCGACCCCACCAACGGCCTGCTCCGCCTCCCCGCCTTCGTCTCCTCCCCTTCAACCTCTTCCACCCCTTCCACCCGCGGCGCCCCGCGCCGCGTCGTCTCCGTCTCCGCATGGATGTTCCGCCGCCCCGACGCCTCGGCCCAGCGCGAACGCGGAGCGCGCTTCACGCTGGAAATCCCGGAAGGCGTCGAGGAGATCGGCGCATTCGCCTTCGAGAACACGCTGCGGATCGAGCGCGTGCGCCTTCCCTCGACGCTGCGCACCCTCGGCGAAGGCACGTTCTCCAACTGCGGCAACCTGAAGGCGATCGATCTCCCCGAAGGCGTGGCGGAAATCCCGGCCGGATGCTTCCTCGGCTGCGCCGCCCTGGAGCGCGTCGCCGCCCCCGGCGCCCGCTCCGCCGACGCGCTCGCCTTCGCGGGCTGCGAGCGCCTCGGCTCCCTCCGCCTCGCCCCCGGCGCCGCGATCCACCCCTCCGCCCTCCTCGACACGCCGGCCCTTCGCTAGGCGCATGGCCGATCCCCCCGGACGCCGACGGGGCGCAACGGGGACAGGCTTCGGGGGCGCAACGGGGACAGGCTTCGCAAAAAGAGGCCGGCAAGCGAGTCGCCGGCGGGCGGCGGGGCGTCGAGCCCATCCGATGCGGCGAGGCGGACGAACAGGACGCGCGCTATGCCGAACGGGGCGTTTCGCGGACGCCCGACGCCGCCGAAAGCGCAAGGAACGGACATCGGTCGAACAACGCTGCGGCCTTGCGGCGAAGGCGTTCCGGAAGAGCCCGCTCCACGCGCCGCAGGAACGCCGCACTTCCCAGCGCCCCGCCGTGCAGGAAGCCGACCGACCGGAGCCGCAGCAGCGCCCGGAGCGAACCGGCGCGGATCGGACGGCCCTTGTCGTCCGTCTCCACCACGTCGTCCGCCGAATCCGGCCCCTCCTCCGAACCGGGCGCCGACCGCGACGGCACAACGATATGGTCCCGGACCTTGCCCGCCATCGCGTCGCAACAGGCCACGCGAGACTGCTCCCAAGTTGAATCCTCCGACCGATACGCCCGCGAAACCAGGCCGCACAAACCTTCCTGCGCGAGCGCGTCGCCCTTGCAGCCGGCGCCGTAGCCGGTCCAGCGGGAATCCTCGGGAGCATCCACCATCGCCGCTCGGACCGGATTGAGGTGGACGTACCCCGCCACCGTCATCAGCGCGCGGAACGAGCCCTCCAGCAGGATGCTCTTGAAGCGGCCCTCCCAAATGGTTCCGGTGTTCTCGTGGCGGCGGTTGTAGTCCTGCGTGTACGTCTCCTTGAACGTCTTGCAGAACTGCGAGAGATCGTACATGCGGGCGCGAAGGCGGGCCTTCTCCTCCGCCACGCGCTCCGCCTGGTCCCGCTTCTCCCACTTCTCCCATTTCTCCAGCACCTTGCGGAAGCGCGGGCGGCCGTACAGCGCCTCCATCCGGCGCAGCAGTTCCGCCTCGGACACCATGCGCCGCCGCGGAACCCGCACCAGCAGATGGAAGTGGTTGGACATGATCGCGAACGTATAGAGCTCCACCCCCGAGAACGCCGCCGCCGCCCGGATCATCCCGAGCAGGATGGACTTCTCCTTCTCGTCGATAAGGAACCTCTTCCCCCCGATCCGGCTCACCACATGGTAGAACCCCTCCCCCTCGACCTTGACTCTCGGCCGTCTCATCGCGCGCC
>CAMOEO010000127.1 GCA_946612175.1 uncultured Verrucomicrobiota bacterium | reverse complement strand
AAGGCGCGATTTGCGGGCCTCCACGACGGCGCGGCGCCAAAAAGTGGGGAAGGTCCAGCGCCGAATCGGATTGCAAGACGCGGGGGGAAGGGATAGAATACGCGGGCATTCCATGAACCCGAGCCCCTTTCCCATGCAGCATCCCCCCCTCGTCATCGAAGGCTACCGCAACCTCCACTACGAAATCCGCGAGATCGTCGATTTCGGCCACGCGCTCCAGCGCCTCGGCCGCCCCATCACCTGGGAGAACATCGGCGACCCCGTCGCCGCGGGCGAGCAGGTCGAGCCGTGGATCAAGGAGATCGTGGCGGACCTCGTCGCGCACGACGAGAGGTCCTGGGCCTACTGCCCGAGCCGCGGCGTCCTCGCCACGCGCGAGTTCCTCGCCGCGAAGGCGAGCGCGCGCCCGGGCGGCGTTCCGGTCGGGCCGGACGACATCCTCTTCCTCAACGGCATCGCGGACGGCGTCGACAAGGTCTACGACCTGATGAAGAAGGACGCGCGCGTGCTGATGCCCTCGCCCTCCTATCCGACGCACACCTCCAACGAGGGCAAGCGCGGCGACTACCCGCACCTGCAGTTCCGGCTCGATCCGGCGCAGGGGTGGCTGCCCGACCTGGAGGAGATCGAGAACAAGGTCAAGTACAACCCGCAGGTCGTCGCGATCGCGCTCGTGAACCCCGACAACCCGACGGGCGCCGTGTATCCGCGCAGGACCCTCGAGGGAATCGTCGCGATCGCCCGCAAGTACGGCCTCTTCGTCATCTGCGACGAGATCTACTGCAACATCGTCTTCAACGGCGTGGAGAAGGTCCACCTCTCGCAGGTGCTCGGCGACGACGTGCCCGGCCTCGCGCTGCGCGGGATGAGCAAGGACGTGCCGTGGCCCGGCTCGCGCTGCGGCTGGATCGAGATGCTCAACCGCAAGGTCTCGCCGGCGTTCGAGGAGTACTGCGGCATCCTGGTGAAGAGCAAGATGATGGAGGTGTGCTCGACGACGCTCCCGCAGATGGCCCTGCCGCGCATCTACGGCGACCCGCGCTGGCCGGCCCTCAAGGCGCGCCGCGCGAAGATGTTCGAGGCGCGCGCCAACCAGGTCTACGAGTACTTCCGGACGGTGCCGGGCGTCATCGCGCGCCCGGTGCACGGCGCGTTCTACTACGCCGTCACGTTCGAGGACGGCGTGCTGCGGCCGGGCCAGTCGCTCCCGATCGCCGACCCCGCGGTGCGGGCGTTCGTCGAGAAGAGCAACGAGGGCGTCGCGCCGGACAAGCGCTTCGTCCACTACATGATGGGGGCGGAGGGCGTGTGCGTGACGCCGCTCACCGGCTTCCACACGGACATGAACGGCTTCCGCATCACGCTCCTGAACCCGGACGACGCGGAGCGCGCCCGCACGCTCGAGCGCATCGGCGCGTCGATCCGCCGCTACATCGGGGCGTAGGGGCCGGGCCGTCGGGAACCGCAGGCGAGGGAAGGGGGCGACGGCGATGAACGGTCCTTCGGCGGCCTGGAAGGGGCTGGTCCTTCCCGTCCTCGCCCTGCTCCTTCTCCGGCCGACGGCCTGCGCTTGGACGTTCCATCCCTTCGAATCGCTGCCGGAGGATCTGAAGACGGAGATCGCGGGGCGGATCTCCTGCGAGCTCGGCAACTCCCTGCTGATCGTGACCGGCGAGCACGGGGGAGAGGATCTGCTCGCGGACGAACTCCCCCTCCGGCATGACATGTGGCTCGGTCCGGAATTCATTCTTGGCTTTGAAGTCATCCGCTGCGAGGCCTGGCTCAATCCCCATGGCACGGACGCCCGGCATGTCCTCCGATATCTTTACCCGAGGCCGATGGTATTGTACTGCAGCGAGCAGGGGTCGCCCTTCTACCGGCCGTTTCTGATCCTTCCCGACGGGCTTCCGAAGCTCCGTTTCGTCGACCGCTGCGAGGAGCTTGACATGTCCCGCGTGAAGTTGCAGAATGATTGGGAGATGGTCTTTCCCGGCGGATCGCCCGCCGACGCGACGAACCTTTCCGCCCGGGCGTTTGCGAGGAAGTACGGGCTGGAGGATGTCGTCAGAAGGTCGCTGTTCCGCCAGAAGGAGGGGCTCGTCTTCCATATCCGGGACATGGCCCTTCCCCCCGCGCGGATTCCTCCCGGCGCGCACGAATGGGATCGCGAGCGCATCCTCTTCCATGCGAAGGACCGGGACTGGACGACGCGCAGGCTCGTGTCGCTCTCGCGGAGGGAGGTTTCCGAGATCGTCTATCTTTCCTACGCCCTCCCGGGCTCGCAGGATGGTCCCTCCCGGTATCTTGCGGCCCTGCAGGAGAATCCGGACGTCCTTCTGCCGGTTCCCGACGGCAGGATGGAGACGGAGCTCGGAAGGCGCGTCGAGAGCATGCTCGGCGCAGGCGCCCGTTCCTTCGGCTCCTTCTCCGAGGAAACGAAGGAGGACGTCGTGGAGCGGATCGCCCGCATCTTGCGGTCCGCCTGGCTCCTCCGTTCCTCCCTGCGGCCGGAGAACCACTGGGAGAGCGACCTCCGCGGTACCGCCTGGACGGAAGACTTTTGGACGATGAATGCCGATGCATGGCTCCGTCGCCCCGGCGGCGGCCCTCCGGAGAGCGGTCCGATCCAGCTTTCCCCTTCGTGGGGCCGGAATCGGGCCGTCCCCTGGTTCCGATACCGGCCCGACCAGACGCTGGTGGACGGACTTCCGAAGCTGTTCTTCGTCGAGCCGTACCGGCCGTCCGACCAGGAGAGTCCCGATGAGCTGCTTCGGCATCGGATCTCGGACCGGAAAGTGATCGCGAGAGACGGAGCCGATCCCGCGCTGGTGGATTCCAGGGGCCTGCGATACTTCCGTCTGCTGGACGATTTCGTCTTTCTCCTGCGGGACGTTCCCTTTCCGCCTCCGCTGCGGCAGACGACACCGTCCCCGGAGAAGGAATCCCAGAAGAAGGACGAATTGATCCGGGACATGCAAAAGGAGTACTGGATTCCGAGCCTGGCCCGCAACCGGGCCCGGACGGGGGAACTGATCGGCCTTTCCCGCCGCGAGGTCTCGGAGCTGGTGTACCTGGCCTGCGTCCACGGGGGCGAGGCGGACGGCCCCGCCGCGTACCGCGAGGCGCTGCGCGAGAACCCCGATGCGCTCGTGCCGCTGCCGGAAGGCCGCCTGGAGACGGAGCTGGGGCTCAGGCTCGAGGCGCTGCTGCGGGAGCGAGACGCTGGCCTTCCTTCGTGTCCTTGACGGTCCAGCCGAGGGCGGCGATCTCGTCGCGGATGCGGTCGGAGGCGGCCCAGTCCTTCGCCTTGCGGGCGGCGGCGCGCGCGTCCGCGAGGGCGCGGACGTCGGCAGGAACCTCGGCGGCGGGGCGCGCGAGGACGGCGAGGACGCGGTCCATGCGGGCGAGCGCGGCGAGGGCGGCGGCGGCGTCCGCGGGGGTGGCGCGGCCGTCCTGGGCGAGGCGGTTGCCCTCGTTGACGAGGGAGAAGACGGCGGCAAGGGCGAGAGGGGTGTTGAGGTCGTCGGAAATCGCGGCGTCGAAGGCCTCGAGGTGCCGGTTCGGCCAGGACGGAGCCTGGCCTTCGGGACTCCCGGCCGACGGAGCCTGGCCGGCGGGGCCCTTGGCGAGCGCCTCCATGCGGACGGTGAACTCGTCGATGCGGGAGAGCGCGGTGCGGGCGGCGGCGAGGGCGTCGAAGGCGAAGTTGAGCGGCTGGCGGTAGTGGCCGGCGACGAGGACGTAGCGGATCTCGCGGCCGGTCCAGCCCTTGGCGAGGAGGTCTCGAAGGGTATAGAAGTTGCCGAGGCTCTTGGACATCTTCTCGCCGTCGACGCGGAGGTGCGCGCAGTGCATCCAGCAGCGGACGAACGGCCGGCCGGTGGCGGCCTCCGCCTGGGCGATCTCGTTCTCGTGGTGGGGGAAGAGGTTGTCGATGCCGCCGGTGTGCAGGTCGAAGCTCTCGCCGAGGTACTTCATCGACATGGCGGAGCACTCGATGTGCCAGCCGGGGCGGCCGGGGCCCCAGGGGGAGTCCCACTTGACGGGGCCGTCGGCCTCGTCCCACGCCTTCCAGAGCGCGAAGTCGCCGACGGCGTCCTTGGCGTACTCGTCGTTGGAGATGCGGACGCCGGAGCGCATGCCGGAGAAGTCCAGGTGCGCGAGGCGGCCGTAGTCGGGGAACTTCGCGACGGAGAAGTAGACGCAGCCGTCGGCGGCGCGGTAGGCGACGCCCTTCTCGACGAGGCGGGAGATGAGCGCGATCATCTCGGGGATGTGGTCCGTCGCGGCGGGGTAGACGGTGGCGGGCTCGACGGAGAGGGTGCGCAGGTCCTCGAAGAAGGCGTCCTTGTAGGTCTGCGTGTAGTCGCGCAGCGGGACGCCCGCCGCGCGGGAGCCGCGGATGGTCTTGTCGTCGACGTCCGTGAGGTTCATCACGTGCGTCAGCGCGTAGCCGGCGTACTCGAGCGTGCGGTGGAGGACGTCCTCGAAGACGTAGGCGCGGAAGTTGCCGATGTGGGCGAAGTTGTAGACGGTGGGGCCGCAGGTGTAGAGCCCGGCCTTGCCGGGGACGAGCGGCTCGAAGGGCTCGACGCGGCGCGCGAGCGAGTTGTAGAACTTCAGTTGCATGGCGGGGGAAGGGGCTCGAGGAGGGCGGCGGCCTGTGCGGCGATGCCCTCGCGGGCGCCGATGGGGCCGAGGCGCTCCATGGTGGTGGCCTTGACGGAGACTCGGTCGTCGGGGACGCCGAGCGCGGCGGCGAGGCGGCGGCGCATCTCGGGGACGCGGGGGGCGATCTTCGGGGCCTCGGCCAGGATGGTGACGTCGGCGTTGCCGACGGTCCAGCCGTGCTCGCGGAGGAGGGCGACGACGGCCTCGAGCAGACGGATGCTGTCGGCGCCCTCCCACTTCGGGTCGGTGTCCGGGAAGAGGTGGCCGATGTCGCCGAGCGCGGCGGCGCCGAGCAGGGCGTCCATCAGCGCGTGCGTCGGGGCGTCGGCGTCCGAGTGGCCGAGCAGGCCGAGGGGATGGTCGAACCGGACGCCGCAGAGCAGCAGCGGGCGACCGGGGACGAGGCGGTGGATGTCGAATCCGAAGCCGATGCGCGGGGACATGGCGGGGCGGCGCTACTCCGCGGCGGGAGCGGCCTCCTCCTTGGCGGGGGCGGCTTCCTCCTTGGCGGGGGCGGGGGGAATGGCGACGGCGTCGGAGACGACGGTCGCGGAGAGGATCTCGATGCCGGCGGCGTCGCGGAACTCCTTCACGCGGGCGGAGATGGCCTTGCCGACGGCATCGCGCTCCATCTCGTGGCGGAGGCGCGGGGCGATGTCCTCGAAGGCGACAGGCTTCCCCTCCTCGTGGGCGGTGACCTTGATGATGTGGTAGCCGAACTGGGTCTTGACGATCTCGCCGATCTCGCCGACGGGCTGCGCGAAGGCGGCCTCGTCGAATTCCTTGACCATCTGGCCGCGGGGGAACGCGCCGAGGTTTCCGCCGCGGCTCTTCGAGGGGCAGTCGGAGTTCTCGCGGGCCAGCTCGGCGAAGTCCTCGCCGGCGAGCGCGCGCTCGCGGAGGCCCTTGATCTTCTCGAGCGCGGCGGCGTCCTGCTCGGGCGTGGCGACGCCCTTGCGGGCCTCGACGAGGATGTGCGAGGCGGTGACGGTCTCGGGCCGGTCGGGGAAGGCGGAGGGGTTCTTGGCGCGGATGTCGTCGAACGCGGCGCGGACGTCGGCGTCGGAGATGGCGGGCAGGCCGTTGGTGGCGGAGGAGAGCAGCTTGTCGAAGAGGGCTCTCTTGCGGATGTCGTCGCGCACGACCTCGACGGGGACGCCGGCGCGGGCGGCGACGGCGGCGGGGTCGGAGAGGCCGCCCGTGATCTGCGCGAGGGCGTTCGTGATCTCCGCTTCGGAGACCTCGATGCCCGCCTTCGCGGCCTCGGCGAGGAGCACCTTCTCGGTGACGATCTGCTCGATCACGTCGTGGCGGAGGCGCTTGACGGCGTCGGGGATCCGCTCCGGCGGGATGCGCCCGCGCTGGGCGGAAACGATGCGGGAGACGAGCTCGTGGACCTCGCCCTCGGTCACGGCCGGCTTGCCGCCGATGCGGGCGACGACGGCGGAGGGGTCGGCCGGTGCGGCAGGCTCGGCGGGGGCGAGCGCGGCGGCGAGCGCGGCGTCCGGCGCGGGCTCGGGCGCGGGGTCGACGATGTCGCCCGGCGCGGGCTCGACGGCGCGGGTGCAGGAGGTGGCGAGGAGGAGAAGGGGGAGGAGGGCGAGACGTTTCATGGGGGGAAGGGGTGGAAGAGGTAGGAGGGGTTGAAAAAGGGTTGAAAAGGGTCAGAAGGGCTAGTCTTCGAGGTCGGTGGCCTCGTCGTCGAAGTCCGCGGCGGGCTTTTCGCCGTCGTCGGCGTCCTCGTCGTCGGGGAACATGCCGCCCCCGAAGGGGAGGAATCCGCCGTCCTGCTTCGCGAAGCCCTCGGCATAGACGATCTTCGCGGCGGAGGCAAGGTCGGCGATCCATTTCTCGACGGCCTTGGCGGCCGATTCGACGGCCATGCCGTTGGCGATGTCCTCGCGGACGTCCTCGAAGGCCAGCGACTTGGCGGGCTCGTGCTCCTCGACGCGGACGAAGTGGAAGCCGTAGCTGGTGCGGAAGACCTCGCCGACCTCGTTGGTGGGCTGGGAGAAGGCGGCCTCCTCGAATTCCGCGACCATCTCGCCGCGGCCGAAGGGGGGCAGGCGGCCGCCGTCCTCCTTGGAGCCGGGGTCCTCGGAGAACTCCCCGGCGAGCGCGGCGAAGTCCTCGCCGGCGAGGACGCGGGCGCGGATCTCGTCGATCTTGGCGCGGACCTCGGCGACCTCGTTGGAGGAGGCGTCCTCGGGGACGAGGCGGAGGATGTGGGAGGCGACGACGGTCTCGGGGCGGTTCGTCGCGGCGGGGTATTGCGCGACGATGCGGTCGAAGCGCTCGCGCACCTCCGCCTCGGAGGGGGCGGGGATGCCGTTGGTGGCGGCGGAAACGACCTTCTCGCAGAGGATGCTCTCGTCGAGCTCGCGGCGGACGGTCGCCTCGTCGGTCCCCATCTTGGCCGCGATCGCGGCGAGGGTCCGCATCTCGGGCGGGAGGGAGGAGAGGGTGTCGGCGCGATCCTTGTCGGAGACCTCGAGCCCGCGCTTGCGCGCCTCGCGGAGCAGGAGCCACTTGTTGGCGAGGCTCTCGGCGAGCTGGGGCCGGAGGAAGGTGCGGGCCTGGGCGAGCTGGGCGAGGTCGGGGAGGGCGTCCCCGTTCTGCGCGAACATGCGCAGGATCATGGCGTCGATCTCCTCGACCGTGACGGCGACCTCGCCGTCGATGGTGACGGCCGCGGACGGCGCTTCGGGCTCCGCGGGCTCGGCGGCGGGCTTTTCCGCGTCCGCGGCGGACTCGGCGGCGGGTTCCGCGGGGGCGGGGGCCTCGGCGGCGGCGGACGGTTCGGCGGCAGGTTCCGCGGGCGCGGGGGCGTCCTCCGCGTGCGCGACGAGCGCGAAGGCGAAAAGGGGAAGCAGGGAAAGGAAGGCGAGGTTTTTCATAGCATGGGAAGGTGTGGGGTGAAAACGAGGGGGAATTGTCCTACAATTGCCGGAGGAGGTCAAGCGGGAATTTCCCCGGTTGTCGGGTTGCATCTCCATTGTCGGCTCTTTCCCCTTCCTACTTCCGGTCCGGCCGCGCCGGCGCGTCTGCGCCGCGCTAGGCGGAGCGGCGGCGGCACGGGCCGCGATGCCGGCGGACGAGTCCGAGCCGTCGGTGCAGTTCGTCGTCGAGCGCGCGGAGGGTCGGCCGGGGCAGGGCGGCGAGGAGCGCGGCGGCCTCCCGCCGGGGCTTCGCGAGCGCCGCGCGGCGGGCGCGGGAGGGCCCGGGGCGTCCCGGCGCGCGGATCGCGAGGAGTTCCTCTGCGGTGCCGGGCTCGTCGAGGCCACAGGCGAGGCGGAAGCGCTCGGCCAGGCGCTTGTAGGACAGGAGGGCCTTGTAGTGCGGGAGCAGGTCGGGCGCGTTCTCCGCGAGCCAGCCGCGGATGCCGGGCGCGCGCC